>JBDTPK010000364.1:0-3862 GCA_039932735.1 Nitrospirota bacterium | reverse complement strand
CGAGCCACGACCAATCCGTCTCCTCCATTGTTCCCTTTTCCGCAGAGGATGGTAACGGTCTTGCCTCGTGCCGGCCCACAGTGCTCTTCCAGATGCCTGACAATTTCTTCGCCGGCGCGCTCCATCAAGACGAGACTGGGGACATGGGCTTCGGTGATCGTGCGGCGATCGAGCGCCTGCATCTCGGTTCCTGTCACAATCTTCATCGATGGCCTTGCGCGCGGGATCGATACCGCATGAGAGATCGGGTGAGCGTGGAAGGGGAAGAGATATCTTGCCTGCGGCCCAATGGCATGACAAGAGCCCCTCGCGTTGTCGATAAAGATACACAGCCTGTCGCATCGGCGCGATGGTTCAACTCAGCAACGCTTTCATCTCCCGCACGGCTTGGTCGAGGCCCACCAGAACCGCTCGGGCAATGATGCTATGGCCGATATTGTATTCGACGATTTCAGGAATGTGAGTCAACCTCATCACGTTGCGATAGTCCAAGCCGTGTCCGGCATTGACGCCCATGCCGAGTTTGTAGGAGAGCTTCGCTGCCTGTGTAATGGCCTCGACTTCCGCGTCGGCTTCTTTCGAACGTGTGGCATTCGCATAGCGGCCGGTATGGATCTCGACGAAATCCGCAGAGACTCTGTGCGCGGCTTTGACCTGGCCTAAATCCGGTTCGATGAAGAGGCTGACGGGTATGCTTGCCTCGTGGAGCATGTTCACGATCTGATGAATACGATCTTTATGGCCTGCCACGTCGAGGCCTCCTTCAGTCGTGAGCTCCTGCCGCTGTTCCGGGACGAGCGTGACCATGTCCGGCTTGATGCTCAGGGCAATTTTGGCCATTGTTTCATCGGCCGTCATCTCCAGATCGAGCTTCGTGCGAATGAGTTCCCGCAAGAGAGGAAGGTCGCGGTCTTGAATATGGCGCCGATCTTCTCTGAGGTGGACGACAATACCATCGGCCCCTGCCAATTCCACCAACACGGCGGCGGCAAGGGGATCCGGGTCTGTTCCGCCGCGGGCCTGCCGTAACGTGGCCACATGGTCAATGTTCACCCCAAGTCGTGGCACAAACCCTCCGTTCTGCTATGTGGAGCAAGGAGAAACTGAGTTAAGTGATGAGTTCGAATGGCGTTGCAGTTGTAACAGAAATTCACAGAGCGGGGCAAGGACGGGGAGGTAAAATTGAGAGGGCGTTGTCCCAGTCTACCCAAAGGGTGTGGGCACCGAACCCCATAGAATCACGAGATAATTTGACTCGATATACTCTGCGCCATTAGAATAGGCCCCCGAATACGGAGACGGGAGATCACTCGATGTTTCCGTGGGTGCGAAGATGACGGACAGAGGACCTCATGGGATTAGGCGACGGATTTTATCGTCTCAAACGGCTACCGCCTTATGTGTTTGCTCAGGTGCAGAGTCTCAAACTTGAGGCTCGGCAACAAGGCGAAGACATCATCGATTTCGGAATGGGTAATCCTGACCAACCGACGCCGGGCCATATCGTCGAGAAGATGATCGAGGCGGCGCGGAAGGGGAAAAATCATCGCTACTCGGCCTCACGTGGGATTACAAAACTGCGGCAGGCGATCGCCGGTTGGTACAAGCGGAACTATAATGTCGATCTGGACCCTGAAACCGAGACCATCGTTACGATCGGCTCCAAAGAAGGGTTGGCACATCTGGCTCTGGCCTTGATCGGGCCCGGTGACGTCGTGCTGACACCGACGCCGACCTATCCGATTCATATGTATAGCTTCATTATTGCGGGAGGAGAAGTCACAGGCATTGAGCTGCGTCCGGATAGCGACTTCTTCGACGATTTGCAGCGGGTCTATCGTCAGACCTTCCCGAGGCCGAAAATCTTGGTCATCAATTTCCCTCATAACCCGACCACTGCCGTGGTGGACCTCGAGTTTTTCAAGAAAATTGTTGCCTTTGCCAAAGAGCATCAGGTCATTGTCATTCATGACCTGGCTTACGCTGACCTCGTATTCGATGGGTATAAGGCGCCAAGTTTCCTGCAAGTTCCCGGGGCCAAGGATGTCGGCGTCGAGTTCTACACCCTGTCCAAGGCCTACAACATGCCCGGTTGGCGTGTGGGCTTCTGTTGCGGGAATCGCGAGGTGGTTGGCGCTCTGGCGAAGATCAAGAGTTATCTCGACTACGGTATTTTCCAGCCTCTGCAGATTGCCAGCGTCATTGCCCTCAATGGGCCGCAAGATTGTGTCAAGGAGACGGTGTTGCGTTACCAAAAACGCCGCGATGTGCTGGTCAGTGGGCTGAACCGTATCGGCTGGCAGGTCACCAAGCCTGTCGCCACGATGTTTGTCTGGGCTAGGATTCCCTTACCCTATCGATCTCTAGGGTCGTTGGAGTTTTCGAAGCTCCTGCTCCGCGACGCAAAAGTGGCTGTCTCTCCTGGGATTGGGTTCGGTGAAGGTGGAGATGAATATGTGCGGTTCGGCCTTGTCGAAAATGAACATCGCACGAGGCAAGCCGTGCGAGGTATTCGCAAGACCCTGAAGTTTGAGGGACCGGAAGCATGATTTCGCGCGTGGGCGTCGGCATCATTGGATTCGGAACGGTCGGGACGGGCGTCGCCAAGATTCTCTTGGAGAATGCCGCCGTAATCAGCCGCCGGGTCGGTGTGCCGATCGAGATCGTTCGGATTGCGGATCTCGATGTGATCCGAGATCGAGGTCAATTCCTTCCGCCGGGCCTTCTCACGAGCGATGCGAAGCAGGTTCTCACCGATCCGTCAATCGACATTGTCGTGGAGTTGATCGGGGGCTGCGATACGGCCAAACGCATCATCCTGGAAGCCATTGCGGCAGGTAAACATGTCGTCACCGCCAATAAGGCCTTGCTCGCGTTACACGGAGAAGAAATTTTTGCCGCGGCTTCCCGCACGGGCGTCGACCTTGGTTTCGAAGCCAGCGTGGGCGGAGGGATTCCCGTCATTCAGGCATTGAGGGAAGGGCTAGCGGGTAATACCATCCAATCCATTTATGGGATCATCAACGGGACGGCCAATTACATTCTCTCGCGTATGACCCATGAAGGCCAGAGTTTTGAGACGGTACTGGACGAAGCGAAGCAGGCCGGTTATGCCGAAGCGGATCCGACATTCGACGTGGCTGGTATCGATTCGGCGCACAAGCTGGCAATCCTGGTATCGCTGGCCTATGGAACACCGGTCAATGTGAAGGAGGTGTATACCGAAGGTATCACTCACATTACGCCGATCGATATCGCCTACGCCGAAGAATTTGGGTGCACGATCAAGCTGCTGGGCATTGCCAAGTTGGTTGGCAACGAAATCGAAGCCCGCGTGCATCCCACGATGCTGCCCTCCTCGTCTCCGATCGCCCAAGTCGAAGGAGTGTACAACGCGATTCAACTTGTCGGCGATGCCGTGGGTGACGTGGTGCTCTATGGCCGGGGCGCGGGGTCCATGCCCACCGGCAGTGCGGTGGTCGGCGATCTTATCTCGATCGCGCGCAATCTGCTAAATGGAGCGGTCGGGCGAGTGCCGCCCGCATCGTTCCAGCAGGACCAACGTCATCCACTTCGAATGCGGACGATGGAAGAAATCAGCTCGCTCTATTATCTCCGCTTTATGGTATTGGACCGCCCGGGCGTCTTGTCGCACATCGCAGGGGAGTTGGGTCGGTGCGGGATCAGTATCTCCTCCGTACTCCAACAGGGGCGGCGCGAAGGGCAAACAGTTCCAGTCGTAATCAAGACCCATACAGCCATGGAGCGCGATGTTCAGTCGGCGTTGCGAGCGATCGATCGCATGGCCTTTATCTCCGAGCCCACCACTTTGATCAGGGTCGAGGGCAAGGACGAGTGAATG
>JBDTPK010000363.1:0-3872 GCA_039932735.1 Nitrospirota bacterium | reverse complement strand
CTCATCCACGCAAACAACTTCATCAACAGATTCTTCGTCCGTGGTGTGAAATGCGCCTTGCGCCACAGATTCACAACCTTCTTATTGACCTCGGCCTGTGTCGGATAGGGATGGATCGTCCCGGCGATGGTCTTCGCGCCGCCGCCGGCTTTCATCGCCACGGAAAACTCGCCGATCATGTCGCCGGCATGGGCCGCGACAATCGTTGCGCCCAGAATCTTGTCCGTGCCCTTCTGAATGTGGATTCTCGCGAAGCCCTCGTCTTCCCCGTCGAGGATCGCGCGATCAACCTCATCGAGTTTGTAGGTATACGTTTCGACCTCGATCCCCTTCTCCTTGGCCTCCTTCTCGTACATCCCGACATGCGCGATTTCCGGCTCCGTGAAGGTACACCAGGGCATGATGAGGGATTCGACGCTGGCATAGCCCATGCCGAATGGATGAGGAAACAGCGCATTCTGAATGACGATCTGCGCCATCGCATCGGCGGCATGGGTGAATTTATACCGCGAGCAAATATCGCCCGCGGCAAAAATCTTGGGATTCGTCGTCTGCAGTCGCGCGTTCACCTTGATCCCATTCTTTTCGTACTCAACACCAACCACTTCCAGCCCGATCCCCTCGACATTCGGGGTGCGGCCCACGCCGACTAGAATCTCATCGACCGTCACATCGTACTGCTGGCCATGCGAATCGACCGTGAGCCGCTTGCCGGCGTCCGTCTTCTGTACCTTCAAGTCCTTCCCGCAACAGAGCAGCGTCACCCCGTCGCGCAGCATCTGCTCTTCGACGATCTCGGCTGCGTCGCGGTCTTCGTTCGGCAAAATGCCGTGGTTCGATTCAATCAGGGAAACCTGGCTCCCGAAGCGGGCAAACGATTGGGCCAGTTCGCACCCGATGGGACCGGCGCCGATCACCCCGATGCGTGGCGGCAGCTCCGTGAGCGAAAACACCGTCTCATTGGTGAGATAGCCCGCCTCTTTCAAGCCCGGTGTCGGGGGCACCGATGCCCGTGCCCCGGTACAGATAGCCGCCTTCGTAAAGGTGAGGGTACGATTACCGGACGGCCCTTCGACCTGAATGGTCTCGGCGCTGGTAAAGCGCCCACTGCCAATGTAAACGTCCACGCCCAACGTCGTATAGCGATGCACTGAATCGTTGTGGCTGATCTGCGCCCGCAGTTTTCTCATGCGCGCCATGACCGCGCCAAAGTCGTACGTCACTCCGGGAGGAATATGCAGGCCGAACTCCTCGGCATTGCGCACATCGGCCCAAGCCCTTGCCGCCCGAATGATGCCTTTCGAAGGCACACAGCCGACATTCAAACAGTCGCCACCCATCAGATGTTTTTCGATCAAGGCCACTTTAGCCCCCAGACTCGCGGCAATGACGGCCGTGACCAAGCCCGCTGTCCCAGCCCCAATCACCACAATGTTGTAGCGGCCGGACGGTTGGGGATTGGCCCAGTTCGAGGGATGCACGTTGCTGACAAGCGTGCGGTTATGCTCGTCGTTCGGCAGCATGAGACCGTCTTCATACTGATTCATCACAGCGATCTTCCCTGATGACTGTCTGGCTATCGCACCACTCTCGCTTTTCTTCGATGCGTCACGTTTCACGCCTCACGGTTCGACATGCTCACCGTCCCAAGCCGAGCCGAGGAACGTGTCAGTCACGGGTCATGCCGGTTTCCCAGACCACTTCTTGTACAGGTTCGGCGCCAACGCCAAAAGCCCCAGCAATACAAATGCCCCAATCACGCCGGGGGAGGCAATGTCTTTCAACGAATTGATCGTGCCGAGTTGGCGGCCTGCATAGGCATAGACGAAAGAGCCGGGGATAATCCCGAGCGCCGTCGCCACGACGTAGGTGCCGACATTCATGCGAGTGAGGCCGGATACCAGATTGACCACAAAGAACGGAAAGAGCGGAATCAACCTCAAGGTCAGGAGATAACTGAACGCATTGTTCGTAAAGCCCTGCTGAACTGGACCCAACCACTTCCCAAACTTCCGTTCTACCCAATCGCGCAGCAGGTAGCGGGAGGCGAGAAACGCGAGCGTCGCGCCTGTCGTCGCCCCCAGATTGACGAACAGCGTACCCCACACGAACCCGAAGAGGAATCCGCCTGCCAAGGTCAGAATCACAGCGCCGGGAAGTGAGAGCCCCGTCACGGCCACATAGGTCAAGACAAACAACGCGGCAGCCACGGCCGCATGTGTTTCGGTAAACGACAAGAGCGCATCGCGATTGTCCTTGAGCGCATCCAAGGAAAGGAATCGGCCTAGATCGAAATAGAAAAATGCGGCTAGCGCAACTCCAATCGCGAGGACCACCGCAATTTTCCCGGCATTCGACCCGCTCATTGCTTCCGTAGATGGCATATCGTGTGTCACGACCCTGTGCTCGCGTATCATGGGGGCTCCTTTTCTGGCTGTCAATGTAGCCGCCTGATTCTCAGTCGCCCGAAGCCCCATGGTCTTACAGGTACCCATGCCCTACCGCACGCATAGACTTAATTGCTCGCAGGGTGCCGAAAAATTCCTGGGCCTTCATTCTCGGCTCATCAAAGTCCTCGACGTACCCCATTGGAAGAACAAGCTGTCTTGCAGCTTAGGGTGAGCGGGTGAGAAATGCTACGCCCCGGCCCCTCGCTCGCTACGGCCTTGTTTGGTACAAGGCGCGTCTTGGCGCGCCAGGGTTGGGCGGGTGAGAAGTCTGGCATTTTCGCCCATCTTGTAGTATTTTCCCATTATTCCATACAGGCAGGGTAGTGAAAATTTTGCGTGCCGCAACAGTTTTCCCGCAGCCTGTTAGCGGGATGATGAAACGGTGATTTGGGTGTTGAGGCAGCGGAGGCGGCTATCGTGGCTGGCGGTCGTGGAGGTCGCGATCCATATCGGGCCGACCGAACGTCCGTTCAACTGGGTCGATCCTACCATCCTGGTTGCGATCGAGCTCTTGGAAATGGTCGTGGGTCCATTCAGAAATGTGCGGGTCCGGAACGCCTCCACCAAGATGATTCCGAAGAGGATCGTAGCGCTGGGGGCTTTCCAGCAGGCCGTAATACATGAGATCGGTTCTTGGCTGCACGACGGCTTTTGGCGCCGCCTTCTTATGCACGTTCATCTGCCGAGGCTTCTTCGAATTCCTCAGCTTGCCCCCTGCTCGTACTGACTTGGCCTGTTTCTGAATCGCTTCTGGTTGACGCGCCGTGGCAGGGGATATAGGGCTCTTCTTTGCACGGTGGATCGGCGGGTATTGCCCTTGCTTGGATTGATGCGTGGCAGGCTTGGCAGAGGTGGCGACCGACGCCGACTTCTTTGCTGGTGTTGTTTCGGCAATCGTCTGCCCAACCATCACGGCAAATACGGCAACGAAGCAAACTGCTCCGGGTATAACTCGCTCTACGATACTCCGCCCCATACCCCTCCAATTTGTGAATACCTGCCAGTGTACCAGGGCTGGTCATTGTTAGGTACTTTAATGAGTTCTGCGACGCATGGCCCCTTTTCTGTAGCCTCGGACTTGTAAGACACGACCTTCCTGTCCTACTCTGTACAGGGAGGCCAACCTATGGATGAATCAAGCCGTTTAACCAAGACAAAAGAACAGTGGGCAAAGGCCCGGCGTGGCGGTGAAGAACGAGAAGTGTTTTACGAAGGAGATGCCCGTCTGCCGCCGGGACAACATCTCGTTGAGACCTGGCCTGTGCTGGATCTGGGCTTCAAACCTGATGTCCCCTTGACCGAATGGAGCTTGACCATCGGCGGGTCCGTGACCACCCCTGTCTCCTGGACATGGGAAGAATTCTTGGCACAGCCTCAATTCAAGAACCTGTCGGACTTCCACTGTGTGACGAGCTGGAGCCG
>JBDTPK010000362.1:0-3873 GCA_039932735.1 Nitrospirota bacterium | reverse complement strand
CCCGTGGGTAAGGTGATCGGTCCTGATATGGATCGCACGGCGTTTGACAGGGTGCCAGGTCGCCCCTATAATACCCAGATTATCTGAGAATTTTCTTAGGCAAGGAGCGCGCATGTCGTTTACATCTCAGCAACCATCGAACCTCAAGAGAAAACGTGAGCATGGATTCCGTAAGCGGATGAGTACGAAGAATGGCCGGAAGATCTTGGCTCGTCGTCGCGCCAAGGGGCGAGCCCGCTTAACGGTATAGGTTGATCGACAGTGGCTAGGGCGCACGAAGGAATCTTTGCCCTCCGTTATGTCCCCAACCAAAACAGTTCCCAACACAGGATGACGGCGGGCGGTCAAGACCGAGCCAGGATATCTGGTCTCGAAGGAGAAGTCCTGTGTAGGCATGCTCTTTTCCATGATCATGGCAATGCTACAGGGTGAGAATGACAGGGATCTATTTCTCAAGCGTAGCCGAGATATCGAATTCGCCAAACAGCATGGTCATCGTGTCTCGACCACTCTATTTAATGTCGTGATTTGCCGGACGGAGATGAATGGCAGCCGGGTCGGTATCGTGGTGGGAAAGCGGTTCGGGGGAGCGGTCAGCCGAAACCGAGCCAAGCGCCTTTTTAGGGAGCTCACGCGTCAACTACGCGGCCATTTGCTCCCCGGGCATGACCTGGTTGTCTTCCCCAAACGTGAGTCGATTGCGCACCCCTTTGCCGTCTTGAAAGGGGTGTGGTTATCGGCGCTTGAGCGTCAACGGCTGCTTCGTATGTATGGGGACGCGCGTGCGCCAGTGGTGCCTGACTCCGCTGACCGGATTACCTGATTGGATCCTCGCCCTCCTTGGACCAACCTGCCATTCTGAGGCTGCCTGCTCTGAATATGCGAGGGGCACGATCAGTCTGTAGGGGATGCTGAGTGAAGGCAAACTTGTTATCTGCCGTCTGCTGAAAGTTACACAGTCTTCCTAGAGCAATAGATTCTGTGACGTAGTTGAGCACAATTGTTCACATCGTGGTAGCGGTTTAATTATGGACAAACGGGTTATCATTTTCCTGGTTCTGTCGTTAACCATCATCCTGGGGTTTGACTTACTCATGAGGCAGATGGGCTGGCTTCCTGAGCCGCCACCTGCTGAGGACGGCTCTATCCAGCCCCCCTCCTCCTCGGAACGAGGGTCATCTTCCGACCTCTCGACAGGTAAGGACAGTGGTTCTGCCAGTCCAAACGTCCTCACCCAATCCGACCCAAAGTCTGGTGCCTCTGCGTCAAGTGTTTCTCCCCCAGCATTGGAACAGACCGTGACGGTTGAGACGGATCTGGTGCGGGTCGACTTATCAAATCGTGGAGGGGTGATTCAAAGTTGGGAGCTGAAGCGATACCACACGGGACCTCCCGAAAAAAAGCCGGTGCAACTCGTCTATCAAGGGGGAAAGTTCAAAGGCCCACTCTCGATTACGGTCGCGAATGCCGACATCGACAAGACGATCCGAGAAGGTCTCTATCATATCGAGACAGATTTTACGAAGCTCGATGCCGCTCATCCTGTCGGGCATGTCACGATGCAGTTCCATGATTCAGCCACCCATCTCGGTGTGGAGAAACGGCTGACATTTCACCACGGTAGCTATGTGGTGGATGTGTCGTTCGCCATTGAGGGAGTGACCGAGTCCTATGATATCGGGTTAGGGACGAATTTCGGCATCGTGGAATGGGGCGATGGGTTCATCGGTCTGATTGGATCGGCATCGCGTGTTGACGACAAAGTAGAAAAAGAGACGCCGGAGAAGGAGCTTGAACGGAAGGGAGCGGTTCAGTGGGTCGCGTTGCAGGATAAGTATTTTATATCGGTATTGATGCCGAAGGAAGGTGAGGCCGCTTTCGCCAAGACGGAAGACCCAAAAATTGTGTCGGCTGGTGTGCGGATGGCCGCATCAGAGGCAGCGTCTTCAGTGGCGCTTCAGCTATATGCAGGCCCGAAGGAATACGACATCCTCCGCTCCTTGGACGTGGGTCTGGAAGATATGATCGATTTCGGATGGTTCATCTACGGCAGTTGGACGGTTGTGAGATCGGTCGCCAAGCCGATCTTTTATGTGTTGCGATTCATCCATGAATACGTCGGTAACTATGGAGTCTGCATCATCTTGTTGACGGTAGGGATCAAGCTGTTATTTGTGCCGTTGCAATACAAGAGCTACAAGTCGATGAAAATGATGCGATTGATCCAACCGAAGATCAAAGAAGTTCAGGAAAAGTACAAGGGTGACCGCGAACGGCTGAACAAAGAACTCATGCAGCTGTATCGGGATCGAAAAGTGAATCCGCTGGGCGGGTTTCTCCCGATGTTCTTGCAAATGCCAGTCTTCATATCCCTGTTCAATGTCCTCTACATGACGATCGATTTGCGTCAGGCCCCGTTCATGCTGTGGGTGACCGACTTATCATTGCAGGATCCCTACTATGTGCTACCGGTGCTCATGGGGGTGAGCATGTTTATTCAACAGAAGATCACGCCCACTACGATGGATCCGACACAAGCGAAAATGATGTTGATACTCCCGATAGGCTTGACATTTCTGTTCATCAATTTTCCTGCGGGCTTGGTGCTGTATTGGCTGACGAACAATACCCTGACCATCACCCAGCAATTGGTCACGGATCGTTTTGTGTTGACCGACAAGGCCCTTGCCGCGTTGGGGGCCGAGCAGAGCGGCAGCACGAGCGCATAGGCGCTTCTCGATCACGTTGCCCGCTACAATATGACTGGCTGGCAATAGTAGTAGCCACATGCTTCAGGGCGTTGAAACCGTCAGTCAGCAGTCGAAGACAGGATGCGTAGACGTGGGGGAATGGTGATCAGAGGTTCGAGGCTTTGAATACCTCGGGCTCCAGGTCTCGCAGGTTACGGAAAAGCTCACTGGTCATGCAGGAATTTCATTGTGTAACACTGTTGGGATAGCAGAGGGACACCACACAGGACGCTCACAGAGGCCAGCCTGGTCGTGAAAGAGGCGTCATGCATGGAGGACTCGAAGACACAATCTGTGCTATTGCCACCCCGGCGGGCGAGGGCGGTATTGGTATCGTCCGGCTGAGTGGCCCTCAGGCGCTTGCTGTCGCTTCTCGAGTTATTCACTTGCGTTCTGGTCGTCCCCTCTCATCGATTTCTTCACATACCCTCCATCTTGCCGATCTTGTGGGTCCTGCATCGGACAGGCAGTCCAATATCAGACCAGACCATGCTCAGCCGCCAAGATCGAGTCTGCTCGATGAAGCGCTTGTCGTCTATATGAAGGCGCCGCGATCGTTTACAGCAGAGGATGTAGTGGAGATTCAGTCTCATGGCGGGATGTTGGTGTTGGGGATCGTCTGCAAGGTCTGTGTCGAGTCCGGCGCACGGATGGCGGAGCCGGGGGAGTTTACAAAGCGAGCCTTCCTCAATGGACGGCTTGATCTCTCCCAGGCGGAAGCGGTGCTCGATACAATCAGAGCCACGTCATCCGCAGGATTGATCGTTGCGCAACGCCACCTACGGGGCGATCTCGCTCGCGAGGTGGAACAGGCTCGGACTTCGCTTCTCATTGTGTTGGCCCATGTGGAGGCGGGGATCGATTTTGTTGGTGAAGATATTTCTTTTCTTCAGCACGCTGAACTGGTGCGTATCGTGCGCGAGGCCTGTGACGTGGTCCAGAAACTGGAAGCGACGGCCCAGGAAGGGCGAATTTTGCGAGAAGGCGCACGCGTCGCGATCCTTGGCAGGCCGAATGTCGGCAAGTCTAGCTTGCTGAACCGTTTCCTCAAGCAAGAGCGGGCGATTGTGACGGCCATTCCCGGCACGACGAGGGATGTGCTTGAGGAATCGGTCGATCTTGA
>JBDTPK010000361.1:0-3875 GCA_039932735.1 Nitrospirota bacterium | reverse complement strand
AGGGAGGGCGGCATCCGGTTCCCTGGGAAAAGCGAACCATGCGCCCAAAGCGAGGTGTACAGCCTTCGGCACAGGGGACTGGAGAATTTCTATCTCTGTTCTTGGGCCCCTCCTCCCTCTTGAGCCGTAACTGACTGATACGCCATACTGACTCCCCAATGGATACGTTTCCTACATCCCCCTGTGAGACGCTATCGGAGCGATACCAAGCTCTGCTGGAAGTTGCAGAGGCGATCTCCGTCCACCGCGATCTCCACATACTCTTTCGAGATCTCGCTCAGCGCCTGCCTCGGGTCGTCCATGTGAATTTTGTCGCCCTGTCTCTGCACGATCCTGTCCGAAACTCGATGCGATTGCACGCCATTCAGGCGAACGTGCCGGCCGATCTCGTGGGCGGCCATGAGGGGCCGGTCGAAGAGAGTCCCGCCGGATTGGTCTGGCAGACGCAGGAATCCGTCATCGTGCCGGATCTTGCCGGAGAACGTCGCTGGCCCAAGGTCACTCAATTCATGAGCGAGGACGGCGTCAACTCGTTTTGCGTCGTTCCCTTGACGACCGCGGTGCGGAGGCTTGGCGCCATGGGGTTTTTGAGTGTGCAGAAAGAGGCCTATGGTGAAACGGACCTGGAATTTCTCCAGCAAGTCGCCAAACAAATCGCTGTGGCGGTGGACAATGTCCTCCATCATCAAGACCTCATCCATGGACGAGACCGATTACGTCTCCTGCTGGAGGTATCCGAGTCCATTGCGTCACACCGAGACCTTGAGGAATTGTTTCGCGATCTCGCGCAACGGCTTCCTCAGATCGTCCCATTCGATTACATCAACGCTGTTTTGCATGAGCCCGCGAGCGATGTCATGCGTCTGTGGCTCTTGGTGACCGCAACACCCAGCACGATCAGCCCCGGCTTGGAGCTATCCATCGACGAGTCTCCCGGGGGATTGGTGTGGAAAACCCAACAGCCTTTGACCGTGAACGACATCACGCAAGAGCGACGCTTTCCGAAGCTGATACCCATGCTGCGCGAGAACGGGGTCCAATCTTTTGGGGTGGTTCCACTCACAACGGCGCAGCGTCGTTTAGGGGCGATGGGATTTGGGAGCTACCAGCGGAGAACCTATCAGGAAGCAGAGATCAACTTCATGCAGCAGGTGGCGAATCAGGTCGCTGTGGCCGTGGACAATGTCTTGCACGCCGCGAGCGCTCAATCCGCTCAGCAGCAGCTGAAGTACGAACGAGATCAGCTCAGCTTGGTGCTGGAAATCAACAATGCCGTCGTGTCGCACCTCGAATTGAGAGAACTCCTGAAAGCGATTTCCAGCTCCCTCGGCCGTGTGATCCCGCACGATTTCGCGTGGTTTTGTCTCTATGATCCCGCGACGCGCCAGTTGCGGTCTCATGCGCTCGATTTTCCCAGCCATCAAGACTTTGTCGAGGCGGGAGACCTGATTCCGTTGGAAGGAACCCCCGAATGGTTGGCGTTCAATTCTCAGCAGACAGTTTTGATAAGAAGTCTGAGCCTCACGGAGTTTCCTGCGGAGATTATGAAACGGGCAGATGCCGAAGGTCTGAAATCGGGATGTGCTGTTCCACTGATCTTGCACGGGCGAGCACTGGGCACGCTCAGCGTCGCCAGTATGCAAGAGGCTGCTTTCACAGAGGACGATGCGAAACTACTCAGCCGGATCGGCGCCCAAGTCGCGCTTGCCGCTGCGAACTCGATGGCGTATCAGGAAATTTCATCGTTGCGGGACAAGCTGGCAAAGGAAAAGCTATACCTGCAGGAGGAAATTCAGACATCGTACAACTTCGAGGAAGTCGTCGGGGATAGCCGGGCTCTCAAGCTGGTGCTCAAAGAGGTCCAGACAGTGGCGGCAACCGATTCGACGGTCCTGATCTTGGGCGAGACAGGGAGTGGGAAGGAATTGGTCGCGCGGGCGCTCCACAACCTCAGCAACCGGCGGGAGCGAACGTTCGTGAAAATCAATTGTGCCGCGATTCCAACTGGCCTGCTTGAGAGCGAACTCTTCGGGCATGAAAAAGGCGCCTTCACCGGTGCGATCGCCACAAAGATCGGCCGGTTTGAACTCGCTGACCGTGGAACCCTGTTCCTCGACGAGGTGGGGGAAATTCCCCTGGAGCTTCAAGTGAAGCTACTGCGCGTACTTCAAGAACAGGAATTTGAGCGATTGGGAAGCACAAGGACCATACGCGTTAATGCTCGCATCCTTGCCGCGACCAATCGCGATCTTGATCACATGGTGGAGGAGCAGAAGTTTCGCAGCGACCTCTATTACCGGCTCAAGGTCTTTCCGATCACGGTCCCCCCCCTGCGTGAGCGCCCGGAAGATATTCCCTTGCTCGTCCGGCACTTTGCTCAGAAATTCGCTCTGCGGATGAAGAAACGCATCGAGACGATCCCGTCTGAGGCCATGAAAGCGCTACAAGCCTATCACTGGCCCGGCAATGTGCGTGAGTTGGAGAATTTCATCGAACGCGCGGTGATTCTGACCCAGGGACCTGATCTGTTTGTGTCGCTCGCAGAATTAAAGCGTTTGCCAAACCACACAACGAACTCCCAGCCTACGACGCTTGAACAAGCCGAACGCGAACATATTCTCAAGGCCCTTCGGGAGTCGGATTGGATCATCGGTGGTCCTGCAGGCGCTGCTGCTAAGCTTGGGATGAAGCGGACGACCCTTCAATCTAAGATGCAGAAGCTCGGTATCTCTCGCCATCCATAGTTAGCCAGGCCTCTCACCCAGCATCATGACTGTTTCAGGCTCGCGCCGACATTTCGGCGCTGTGCCGTCGCGTCGGCAGGTCGTCTTCGGCACTGCATTTGTTTCGCGCCAAATATTTCCGAAAGAAGTCGCTCAATCTCCTATAGTTTCAGCGATATCAATGACGCAGGTCGTCCGCGAACTCTTCTGGTACGCGAGTTGCTGTTTAACGTTACGGTGAATGGGGTGAGGTCAATTGGTAGATCGCTGAAGGAGGCATCAATGGGTACGGCACTGGCGATTCCACAACAGCAATCGATTGAGGAAACGGCTCGAAGCTGGGCGAAAATCCACAGCACTGATCGTTGTCCGCGCTGCAACGGGCTGATGGTCGCCGAGTGGTGCGAGGACCTGTCGGATTACCGGGCCCAGCGTTGCGTGCAATGTGGCGAGATCGTCGATCCGGTTATCCTGCAGAATCGTCGACAGGGTGGAATGACAATCGGCGAGGCCAGGAATAAGATCGAATGACGACGACAAGGATACACAGGCCGGGTTCTTTTCTCTGTCGAGGCAGGCGCCGCGAATCCGAGCGGCGTCGCCCACTGGGGTAGATGGGCCTCTCTCTTCACCCCGGAGGGGCCTGTCTGCTCGGTGAGCCACAGGGGGTGACAAGAATACATTGGATGGTCAGCGATGATGAGGAGGGCAACATGGATCTGATGATTGTGACGGTACTCGCCATCGGGACGTTCTGCTTGGGCCTACGTGCCATGCAAAGGAACAGGGTGACGGCACCAGTGCGTCTCCAAGGCGTCTCGCTGGCTCGCATGCGGACACGGCGCTGACTGGGTCATCGAACGTAACATGGAGATGAGGGGAAAGGCGGTGGTCCCACACAGGAGGGTTCAGCCATGATGAAACAGCTGAGAGGGATCGGCGCGGTGGGGCTTCTTCTTGTTGCCGCACTATCCCACCCCGACGTTGCGGCGGCCCATGGAGCCACGAGCGGAGAAGACGACCCGTGTCTGCGTCAGGTCGGGGAGAAGTTGGTCCATTTCAGCGCCTATCAGCCGCAATACCAGTTGAAAGATCAGTACTGCACGGACATTCCCAAGGAAGGCGACACCTTTCTGGTCGTCGACCTCGTGG
>JBDTPK010000360.1:0-3876 GCA_039932735.1 Nitrospirota bacterium | reverse complement strand
CCCTTAAACCAATCGACAACATCTCGATCCACGCGTAAGGTCAGCTGGGTCCACCCGGCTCAACATCCACGCTACACGCCTCGACACAGGGTGTTTTGAATGGTGTCCCCGCACAGGGCGAAATCGTTCACTCGATACAGCCGCCGATCGTCAGCACCAGGAGCAGGAGTCCCCCCATCGAAACCTTCCCCGACCCATAGGACGTGAAGTCCTGCACGGGAAAGCGATTGTCGTGACGAATCAGGAGGGCATAGCGGCCTCGCAGGGATGCACATTGTGGGAGGGATGCAAAGGAGTGTCATGAAGGTGTCCCTTGCGTGTTGTTGGCGGGGCTATTGGAGCGGGGCTCCGACGATGCTGTGTTGAGGGACTGCTCGGCATGTAGCGCCGCCTCCTCCCAGGTCTTAAAACGTCCTTCACTCATCAAGTTCTGTACCATGGACACGAGGTGTGGGTCGCTCTGTTCTATAGCCCACCTGGCAAACGCAACCTTCTTGTCCGCCTCCTCCTGGTCACGGACCCTGATGTTGTGCAGGGTTCGGCCAAGCCAGATCAGGAAGATGACGCCGCCGATGAAGATGATTTCCATTCTCGACCCCTCCTTTCTCTCTGCTCTCTAAGAAGGCTCTTTGGAATCATGACGGCGCATTGAACAGGGAAGCAAAGGCAGGGGATCATCAAGAAAGGCATAGCGGCCTCGCAAGGAGTCACATTGTAGGAGGTATGAGAAGGAGGGCGCAAGGGTCTCGGTGCGGTTGCCCTGCGGGTTCATGCCGAGCGGTGCTTCGATTCTGCTGGGTCTGCGTGGCCTCCACTTGGCGACCCGCTGTTCGATTTGTCGAGGGAGCGTGTGTCCCCGCCGACTGAGCGACAAATGCACGACACGGGTATCCGTGACCGACCGACGCCGGGTGACCCACCCGTTCCTCCCTCAGCGGAGTCATGAAGAAACAGAGGTTTACTTTCTCTGCATGGGCACACTGTAATAGGGTTCGAAACCCCCGAGCCCCCGATCAAGTTCCAGGGTTTCCTCATATCCCTGCGCAGTGGGAGTCAGAACCTTTCGAGCGGCCACAGCGGACACGTGGTGCGGCACGCGATCCGCAAACATCAGTCGCCTCTCCTCCATGACGATATGAAACTCCTGAATCATCCCCCCGTCCGTGTACGCCCGGCTCACGAGTGCGCCGGTCTCCTCGTCCGGACCGAGGACAATAAAGGCCTGATGCCGATCCCACGAACCATTCGTCCGTCGATACGTGGCAGCCATCCGAAGACTCAGAAAGCGTCCTCCAGCTTCCCAACTTCCGACAACCTCCTTTTGGATGGATCGTTGCTCCAGCGGTAACTCCACCGCGCCTTCGAAATGTCCCAACAGGAACCGGATGTATTCGAGCGCCGCACTGGGCTTTTCCGGTTCATGGACGGGATCAAATCGGAACGGCTGCGCCGTCCCGGCATCGACGAGCAAGGTCTTCTCCTGAGCCGCTCGTCGAGTAAAATCCAACACCGCCTCCCACTCCTGACAGTGGACGAACTGGGCAAATAGCTCACATCCGTGGCCCACACGCAGCAGCGCCACCGGCGCTTGCTTGCAAGGCCCTTGGCAGGCCGTGAGTGAAATCCGACAGCCGATGCGTTCAGCCTCATACTGCAGCGCGTGGGAGGTGGCCTCGAAACGTCTCCGTTTCTGACAGGGCTCTCCGTCGCAGAGAAAGAAGTGGCTGTCATCTTCGGCAAAATGGCGTCTCGCACGCTCCAGGGATGCATTGAATACCACCGAGGTGTGCGGGATCGCTTTGGACTCGACATAGCGGCGAAGATCCGCAACCGCCTCGTCCGTACATAGACCCAAACCGCTGACGACCAGTGCGAGGGTGAGACTGTCAAGCGACACCGTGTCGGAGTGACTCACAGGCTGCTCTAACATATGTCCTCCTTCTGCTTCTTGTGCAGACGCATTTGTGAGACGCCGAAGCGAACGGGTATCACGGCGGTTTACTTGCTTGCATCTTCTGGCGTCATCTGCCGCTCCAGTTCGCCAGGATCAAGCATTCCGCATTGTTCGAGTATGGCAATCAGTGCGATTGTATAGTGCTCGTAGTAATCCCAAATGATGTCACCACCGCAGGCTTCGTTCTCCCAGGTCGCGATCGCGCTAATCAACTGTTGCCTGAAATCCTCCCACTCGAAATGGCCCTCCTTGGACAACGCCAGAGCCATACCGAACACCGTGCGTTGCCATTCTTCGCGAAAGAGCAGCTTTCCCTCACTGCGCGGTGGCGAGTCCGGTTGCCCAAGCATCTGCGTCGCGGCATATTCTTCAAACCGAGTAAACATCGGATGCCTTATGCGGCTGTTGGAGCAGGAACTAGCGCGACCCCCATCATGGCTTCCGGTGTGACCAGTGCAGCGAGTTGTGCTTCGGTCAGATGTTCGGAGTGAGCGGGCCGTTCAGGAATGACAAACCACCGAATCTGCGCGCTGCTGTCCCATACCCTGACTTCCTTCTTTGCCGAAATCGGCACACCGAACTCACGCAACACGGCACGCGGTTCACGCACGCCGCGCGCACGGAACACCGGATCTTTGTACCAGTAAGGCGGCAGGCCCAGTACCGGCCACGGATAGCACGAGCACTGGGTGCAGATCACTAGATTGTGCACAGATTCACTGTTGGCGACGGCTTTCATGTGCTCGCCTTCGGCTCCATCCATGCCCGGGAAGTGAAGTTCAGCGATGGCCTTCGGAGTATCGTCCAGCAAACGACGTTTGTAATCAGAGTCGAGCCACGCCCGCGCCACGATCCGGGCGCCGTTAAATGGGCCGGCAACTGTTTCGAAATGCCTAAGCACCGCGTCGACCGCATCACTGCCAAGCACCCCTTTTTTAATCAGTAACGCTTCCAGCGCGCGGACTTTGGCCGCGCTGGCAGCTTCGCGGTTTTCATCGTATTCAAATAGTGCGGGCATGAGATGTCCTTCGCGTGAGTTTAGTGCTCAGGCTTCAGATAGGTGTCGAATAGGTCGGCATAAATGACAGTGTGGGGTTCGCTCTTGTCTGCGCCCCAAATGTCCGAAGCTTCAAACGCCACGCAATACACATGCTGCGGCCCGGCCAGACCGTCGGGCCCAGTCGATACAAAGTATTCGAACGCGCCTGGATATACTTCGGTGACGACGCCCGCTTTGTTCCGCAAAAAGCCCGGCAGTCGGGTGTGATCTGCGGCCTTAGGATCGGCTACGATTACGGTGTCGCCGACGCGAAAGCGGGCCGGATAAACGGGTGTGCGCAGGCCGGAATCGCCGTGATGGAGGTACCTCACCACCTGTTCCTTGAGTGACGGGTTGGGGTGCTCTGGTAGAGGCGCGTCGGGATTCGCACGGTAGTGCTCGGTCAAGGTGGCCAACTCTTCGGCGGTCACGTAGCCGCGATCGACGAAGAACTGACTGATCCCCATCAGCCATTTTTCGTAATAGCGATATTTGAAGTATTCGAAAGGCTGCATGCCTTCGGCGCCCGTGCGCAGCGAGGCCCAGGTCCAGGTGTCCTTGAACGCGGTCGGCACTTGTGCGATCGGATATTCCGGCAGCGCGTTGGCCAAATGGACGCTTTCGGCCATCATCACGGTGTGAATGCCAAAGATGCGCTTTTCCCACTCTGCCATGAACACTTTTTTGTCAAAAAAATTGACCGGTCCAAGATTTTCCAGACCGCCGATGTAGTGTTGTAGTCTCACAATACCCTCCGATTAGAAGACCGGTTGGGCGACGGGACGACGAGCGATGTCGTGCATGCAATCGAGAAAACCGCGTTGCAGCACCGCGCGATCGAGATGACGGCCGATGAACACGAATCGGCTCTGGCGCGTCTCAG
>JBDTPK010000359.1:0-3887 GCA_039932735.1 Nitrospirota bacterium | reverse complement strand
TACTGTGGCTTGTCCTCCGCTACGCCTTTGTCGATCATTCGATCGCTCTGTTCACTGAGGGTCTCGGCTCTCAGAAGTTCCACGGCCGGATCGTAATGCTCGTGAACGAACACAGCGCGAGCGCGAGTGAAATGGTCGCTGCCTTCGCCGTCGAGAATCATCTGGCGCGAATCGTCGGAACGGCCACTCCAGGGCGACTAGTAGGCAGCAAGCCCTTTAAGCTACGTTACGGATATTTCCTTATACTCCCAGTCGGTGCGTACGTGACTTGGCAGGGAAAGCGGTTGGAGGGTGAAGGAATTAAGCCTCACGCTGAGGTGCCGCTCGCATATGAAGCCGTCGCGAAAGGGCAGGACAATCAACTCGATGCTGCAATTGAGATGGTTAAGTCCATGTAGGCGTCCTCGCTTTTGCTAGCCTCGCTTGGAAATGGACAAGGAACCAAGGCTGATGGTCGAGGCGCTGCTCACAAGCATCTCTGCCCGAGAGCGTATCACAAGGGAATGAATTCTCTGCCGAGCGTCCCGCAAAACGCGAACTCCCGGTCTTGTAGCCGAAAATCGATTTCCTCGCGGAAGATGTCGCGGTGCTGCGGCTTCAAGTTGCTCATGAGCGCCTTCCAGGCGTTCTGAAAGTCGGCAAGGTACTCCTGGTCATCTGCGCCGGTCCACACAACTTCATTGTCGAGGCGGTCGCCTCCAACGTGCATCATGTGGCCTTCCATATGGCGCTGAACACCATTCGCCGTCCAGTTCTTGAACGTATATGGCAGTTTGTTGCCAATAAGATCCTCCGCGCGCAAATAGCGCGGGTGCGGGTCGTAAACAAAGAACTCGTACATCTTGCGACAGTTGGTATAGAACGCGTGCCACGCGTGCGAGTTGGCAGTCGGGATCTGGAGTAGCAATGCAACGTACTTCGGCTGTCGCAGAAGCCCTGACGAAACGAGATTCGCGTAGTCGTGGACTGCGTGGTGCTCCGGCCGTTTCCTGTGTTCTTCTGGCGTCATTTGGCCTTCTTCATTCCCTTCAACACTTTCAACGTGGTGCCGAGATACTGAGCATCCAACGTGCTTGGCAGGCTGCCGGGTTCCAGGTAACATTTGTCCCAGCGTTGCCGGTACAACCATCCAACCCGCTCTTCGGTAAGAGTGCTCAGCTCCTCATAGAAATGCTGTAGCTCATGTTCCGTAGCCACCGCCTCCGGCTCCGGTGGTGGTTTCTTGATCCCCATGACCTTCCGGTATTCTTCCAGCGTCGGCGTTTTACAGTCTCGGAGTTCTGAGTCGCGTGGCGCTTTGAAGCCTTTATGACTGTTCCAAAGTTTGATTTCTTCGACGTTGTCGGCCTCCGCCCACGGTGAGATCACCACTTCCTGAACAAGGTTCTTCATAGCAATGATGCGCCGCTTGCAGTCAGGAACCCAGGCATGCCGAGGATTCATTGGCAACGGGCGCGGGTGCGGAATGTTGTTGAGGTCGATATGTCGGTTGCCGCCGCCGAGCGGATTGGCGGACGTGAGCATCGCTCGCACTTCGCATTCATGCACGTACTTCTTCTGCTTGGTGGTGATGAATTCGAGTGCGTTGAATCGGTCGGTAAGATGTTCGGTTCCGTACTGCACAAGTCCGATATGCGTCTCGTCAATCAGCTTGTTGAGCGCAGCCTTAAGCACGTCGTAGCTGGAAACGATTGCCACGCCGTCATGCCCGTAGCCTTCCCACATCTTCAGCGTTTCTTGGTCGAAGAGATACCAGCATGTGATGTAGTGCATCTCGCGGTCTTGCGCCAGCGAGCCAAGGTGATTGTTGAGCTTCATGCGGTCGTGAATGTCCCACGGGTCCAGGCCAAGCACGCGCTGAACGTATTGCTCAGGCGGCAAACCCTCCGTCTCGTCGTCGAACAAATCAGCGCGGCGAAAGTACAGTTCCTCGCTTGCCATCAGGTCGCGGAACTTTCGCAAATCCATGAAGCGCCAAATCACCGCATCCGCGGCCGGCTCCTTCTGGCTGTAATACGAAACGACAGGCATCGACGCCTCCTCCAACACCCCAGCATGGCGCAATCCTTCCACGCGCGCCGATACTCGCGCTTCGCCATCGAGTCATGGAGCATGCTCTACCCACGCCGACGCTTGGCCAATTCTTGCGGCGTCATCGGCCGCTCGGGCTCTACGGCTACGAATCTAGCATCTTCGCTCGTTGTTCGCCCAAGGAGTTTGAAAAGCCGTATCATAAAGGCATGCAGCCGGCGCTCACACTAAAAATGCCGCCGATTCCCGTCGAACAAATCTTCGCTCAGTTTCAGGAGCAAGTAGACAAGGTCAGCGCCTTCTTGCCAGCACTGGACGCCGGTGAAGGCTCGGATGAAAACTGCTATCGGATCTTCAAAGGATTGCTGATGGAAACTCGCGACGGCTTCGCCAATGCAGCCGATGCATGGAAAGGGAACGATTACAGACGGCTCGCCTGGGCAACGCGCAGCCTCGTCGAACTAAAAATCTGGACCAAGTACGTAATCGCGTCCAAGGAAAATGCGCTTGCCCTGAATCGCGAATACGACGTTGACAACGGGAACATGTGGGCGCTCTTGAAGCCAGCCCTCAATACAGATGCCGGCCAGCAGCTTCTTCTCGCAAATCTTTCCGATACCGCTATCCGAAATGACCGCCAAAGTTCAGCAACACCTCGATTCAGTTGGCCTCACCGGCGACGAGGACTACATGCGCATGGCAAAGGTCGCGAAGGAAGTCGGACTGCTAGGCGAATACAAGTACGTCAATTCAACCTTGTCAAAGTTCGTCCACGCAACCGGACTTTCGATTCTTGTAGACCCTGAAAAGGCTCGGATCATGATGCCGATGAACTGCGTCGGCGCGTGTTCTAACGTCAAGCAAATCTTCGAAGACATCCAGGCTCATTTGCCGAAGGTCGGCTTACCCACCTTCTAAAGCACAAAAACCACCGTTGCTGGTGGGTTTCTGTGCCGAATAACCTCGGCAAAAGAACTGTGTTCTGATTCAGGCTTAAAGCTCCTTCGCTATAAGTCAAGCACTATCTCCCGGAAGTTATAAGAACCGCAGAGTGGATCGTCGGCACTCCGGAAATTAGCCGGAAAACGGCGTTCTGGGAAGTGCCGAACGCAGATGACGCGTCGCCACCGACGCGATAGCTCTATAGTATCTCCGCAAGCCTGCGGAATACGCTCCCCGTCAATCAACGCGCGAGCGCTATCGGATAGTAGGCCCACCGATAACTCGCCTTACGCACGCCGAGGAGATATCGCCCCGGTGCAAGGCCTGTGAGATCAATCCGAAGTTGCATAGTGACCTTACGATTCTGAAGGGTCGCTGAGCCGCCCCCTGGTACTAAAGGGTTGCCCTCAGCACGAAGAATCGCAACCTCGTATCGACCCTCTTCGCTGCCGATGGGCATGTAAATCGTTAGATCAAGCGGTTGCGCAGGAAGGGATGCCACTACAACGTCGCCGGAAGTTGAACCAGTCTCGCCTCTGACGGCAGACCGATTTCGAAGATCAACGGTTGCAATTTCAACCCGCGTTGGCGGAGCCGGCGTTGGTGGCGGGGCCTTTTGAACGACGAGTGGCTCAGATGGCCGGACTGCCGGCGCACTGCGAAAACCGCTGAACCAGATCGCCGCACCAATTGTGATCACCAGCGACGCGCAGAGCGTCAGTAGCTTCAGATTTCTCGAGATCTTTTCTTTTCGCAAGAGGTTTTCGTACTCGCGAAAGCACGTTGAACAACACGTTAGGTGTTCGAGAATTCTCTCTCCTTCACCGGCTTCGCATCGCTTCCGAACCACCGAACGCAAGGTGGTCTGAGCCGGGCACCCGGCCCGTTCAGAATTCGGGAAGGCCGTGCGGAAG
>JBDTPK010000358.1:0-3894 GCA_039932735.1 Nitrospirota bacterium | reverse complement strand
GCGCAGGCCGATGTCGGATTCGCGATCGGCACCGGCACCGATATCGCTCTTGAAGCGAGTGACGTGACGTTGATGCGAAGCGATCTCCATGGCATTGCATCGTCTATTCTTCTGGCCAGGCAAACGATGCGAACAATGAAACAGAATTTGTTCTGGGCCTTTGTCTATAACGTCGTCGGCATTCCGATTGCGGCCGGCATCCTCTACCCGGCTTTCGGAATCCTGCTCAGTCCGATTCTCGCCAGTGCGGCCATGGCGTTCAGTTCAGTCAGCGTCGTGACGAATAGACTGCGCCTGCGGCGCGCGCGGGTGGCGTGAGGAGTTCTGCTGCGGCATCAAAGCGATCAACAGTTCAAAGAGGCCGAATGTACCGACCAGTCGGCAATCTTTGCCTGGCAACCGATGCTCTGGCTTTACGGAACGTGCAGATTATGGGCTTTTCGAGTACTTCCTCTCTTGTTGTGCTCGGCACGAAAGTTGAGAAGACGTTGCGTGAGATTGAAGCGTAGTAAAGCCCGCCGTGAATGAACTGAGGATTTGATGAATAATATATCCGGTCTGTGGGAGTTTTTGAGTCGTGATGCAGCCTTCTTCGGAGGACCCCAAAGTCCTATGCTGAGCTGGATCGGGTCTTTCGGAATCGTGCTCTTTTTTGTGTGGCAGGTCTTGCGGTTGACGTGGGAAGTTTCCAGCGCGCAACGTCCATTCGATCGAGTACGCGCTGTGCTGATCACACTCGCCGACGAGCGCGGGGATATCGATCGTGAGCGATTCACGAGTCGTGAGCTGGTGGGATTCGCGCCTCCGGCCGGTCAACCCGCATCTCCGACCACCCGCATCGACTGCAATGATCTACAGGTTATCGAAACGGTCCTGCAGAAAGAACCGATGTTTCGGCAGCCCTGGGGACAATTCCGCAAGACGCTGATTCTGGAACATGTGCCGTGGTTCGTGGAACCGCGTATTTTCAGCACGCGCCGCGCGGAGGACATCTTTACGCAGGACACGCTCCTAAGCCATCGCGTGAACCTGGCCTTCTACAGCCAACTGCCTTCCCTGGTGACCGGCATTGGGTTGCTGCTGACGTTCCTGGCCTTGTTCATCGGCCTTAGTAAACTGCACGCCGAAGGACATGAAATTGTCGGGATTCAAGGGCTTATCAACGGACTGGCCGGAAAATTCCTGACGTCCATCGTGGGACTGATTGCCGCCAACCTGTTCACGCTCATCGAAAAACCGATGGTCTTTCGGCTCATGAATGCGCACCACTCGTTCCTGGGCCTCATCGACAAGCTCTTTCCACGAAAAACCATGGAGCAGATGTTGGAACAACTCACACCAATGCAGAACGCGCAAGGGAAAAACCGACAGACCTCCGGCGGGGACCTCAGGGAACTTGCCGATAGAACGGGAACTGACAGCCTGGCCGCGCCCATTGCCGAGCTGACCACGGCTGTTCGATCCTTGACGAAATGGAGGCAGGATGAGCAGACTACGGCACAACGTGCGGCGACTGAACTGCCACGAGTCCTCCGTGAAGAATTCACGGCTCCTATGAAGGCACTGAACGACTCGCTCCGTGACCTCACCAAGCTGATGAAGGAGGCGCACATCGATCGGGCACAGACAACGGCGACGCTCGATGACCTCATGAGCCGCCTCACTGATAGGCTCACCGAGCAGCACACACCGTCAGACCTCTCTCGCGCTGAGGGGCGGCGCTTTTGGCCAAAACGGTCGATCGTGTCCTCCGGACAACCCACCGCATGACACGCACAACATCACAAGGCGTCGGCGCCTCGCAGACAACAATCGGTATCACCGATCTCATGACCTCGCTTGCGGTCGTCTTTATCTTGCTCTTTGCGGCGCAGATCACGCAAACCTCATCCGCAGCGCAGACTGAACTGCAAGAAAACAAAGAGGACGTTCAAACGGCTCTGCAAGACCACATTCGACGCCTGGGGCTGTCGCTCGATGCGGATCCCCGCGATCCACTCGCGCTGGTGATCGTAGTCCCGGAAAACCGGCTCACATTCGAGTTCGGTAAAAGCACGCTGTCACCATCTGCAGATCAGTTTCTCGCAGACGCATTGCCCTTCTATGTAGGAGCCTTGTGCGGGCCGTTGCGCTCCAAGATTGACTCATTCACCATCGAAGGCCACACCGACGACCTCGGCAGTGATGCGTTTAATTTGAGATTGAGTCAAGAACGGTCACTGGCTGTGATGGTCAAGGGGCTGGAGGTCATTCACACCGAAAAACCGGATTCGTACCACTGCTTTCAAGAAATCACGTCGGCGTCCGGACGAGGCAGGCAAGATTTGATCTATGAGTCTTCCAACATCGTGAGCCTCGAAAAAAGCCGCCGGGTAATCTTCAAAATTCGACTCCGCTCTGCCGAGCAGCGGCATCTGATCGAACGATCAACCAATCCGCTATAACAAGATGCTGAAAACGACCCCCAGCGTCGTTCTCAGTCGCCCGTCTCCCTGCAACGTACCCCAAGGGTACGCTTCGGTCGCCGAGCTCCATGTGGTCTTGCTGGGATTGAGCATCCTGCCTTGGAACGATGTTCGGCCAACGCACGCATTAAGAAGACCTGCACCCACTCCGAAGGGATAGAGACTGACCTTTCACACAGAGCCCGCTGACTAAGCGGACCAACGAAAGCCTACCTCAGGACACTCAGCAAGAAGAACCCTCATCAAAAGGGGAATATTCGTGATGGCTCGCTTGGCACCAATCGATAAAATAGGTTGTTCAATCACCCTCATGACTGTCAGGTTCAGTCCACAAGCCGACTGAGGTGCCATACACCATGATTCAACGGAGTGTGGATTGCCGCGCCGCACTGGAGCGAACCGGATTGCGTGTTCTGATGTATCGAGAGCGACCAGCGCGAAGTGGGAGCTGGCAAATGTGAGTGGGCCAGTCGTGTCACCACATTCTCCGAAGTCGCCAATCGGAGGAATCACCGTGCCTCGGCGCTGACTTTTCCACGCAAGGTTTCTAACACCTGCCGGTCTTCCGGCGAGAGGTGCAGGCCCCGATTTTCGATGCCCGATAGCGCATCAAACGCTAGCGTCCAGTAGGTGCGCGTGACATGGGCGTTGTTCTGCCGTTCCGCGAGATCAGCCAACTTCAAGTAGGAGATGCTGATATCGCGCTGCCACTGGGTGTTGCCGGGATCGCTCGCCTTGAGGCGCTGTGCGATTCGGTGAGCTTCTGCATAGTCGTGCCGGGCATCGGCCAGCGTGGAGCGTACACGGGCGAGTTTGCCCTGGTCGGCCAAAAACCAGAACGTAGCGTGGAGGGCTTCAGGCCAGTCCGGCTCAGTGGCAAGGATGTCGGTGTATAAGGTGCGGGCCTCCGTGCCTTGGCCTTTTGCCTGGTAGAGGACGGCGGTCCGCAAGAGAGGCTGAAGGTCGGCGCGATTGCGTTCACGAACTGTTGCGGCGCGACCGTGAATGGTCTGAAAGATCGAGGCACGCTGTGTATCGACATAGGCGATGGCCTCATCCACACCCTGTTCAGTGAGGATACGGGTCATGTCTTGAAAGACGCTGGTGGCCGTGCCACGACCTTCGATTTCGGCAAAGGAAGCGGTCAACTCCTCGATGCGGGACCGCCGCGCGCGGTGCGCAGTGTCGGCGGCTTCGCGTAGCTGTTGACGTTTCCTCCAGTCGGTATCGGCCTCGGTCTCGGTCTCGGTCTCGGCCAACTCCCGACGATGGGTGTCCTCAGTATTCTGCAGCAGATGGGCCCGGATCTTTCCCGTGGTCAGCCGGGCGGCTTCGGCAAGTTCGGCCAGACTGGCCGTAGTGCGAGCTTTGAATACGTCGTCCTTCGCTAGCCATTCTTCCCACTGCTTGTGCAATTCGCCCAGTTCAT
>JBDTPK010000357.1:0-3939 GCA_039932735.1 Nitrospirota bacterium | reverse complement strand
AAAAATATAAACTCAGATCCCCTCACCCCTCTTGCGGTTTGATTGTTCGCACTCCTAAAATGGGCCTTGTGGCCCGTATGTCTTTCTCAATTTACTCATTCCGCGGTTTCTTCCCGCACGCTTCGTCGCTCACAATGCCGAACCATTCCAGTGTCAAGGCACGATCTGGAGTCTCTCGGGAGACTCTCCTCTCATGCACAGCCACAGGCCCGAATGAACACCCCTTTTGCATTCCAGAGGCGTCGTCCGATGGTCGAGAGGGTAGGAGTGCACGGCAGAGAATATCGGAGTTGGGCGTCATCCCTCCGCACGGCCCCAACACCATGTGGAGCGTCTCATGTGGGAACCATTGGAGGCATGATCGTGGGTAAATTTAAATATGTGGAAGATTGCGGCAACAGCACAGGTGCCGGAGTCGGCCTTGTGTAATTTGTAACGAGGGAATCGCACATGACTCCGCGCACCGTATATCCTGTTTCGGCACTCATCGGATTCATATGTGTGAGTCTCTTCTTCCAGGCCTGTGGTGGAGGAGACTCATCCACCTCAGGCTCTCAAGTTGCTATCACCGTCGCTTCTATCACGGTGATCCCATCAGTCTCGTCGATTGCGGCTGGGCAGACTCAACAATATATAGCTGCGGTGAAGGATACGAATGGAAATATTATGAAAGGGGCGACGGTTGAGTGGTCCTCAAGCCAGCCAGGTGTGCTCACGATCGATAATAATGGACTGGCTCAAGGCCTTAGTCCTGGGACAACGACCGTTACGGCCTCTCAGGGCGGGATACAAAGCCAGTTGGTCACCCTCACCGTGACCAGTATTCCGGTGGCTAGGCTTGCTTCGCTTCCCCCTTGGCTCACCTACTGCAATAACGCACAGTGTGCCGGCCTTGCACCTGTCGTTGCGGCAGTCTGTCCGAACGGAACGCCCTCGTGTACGCCGACTCGATCTACCACCGTTGTTCCTCAAGTCAATGGCGTGCCGATCAGCGGAGTCGCGATTCCACTCATACGCGATCTGACCCTCAATGGGCTGGCCTTCCCCAATACCCTCGTCCGGCTCATCAGTGGGGATGGCGCTGTCTCCAATGGCGTAACCTTGTTCGTGAATGACTACACTGCCTCCTCGGTGCAACTCAAGAGTGAACTGTCATTCCTCGTCAGTTACTACGGCCTGTCTCCGATGTGGGGGGGCACGACGGCGATCAATTTTACGACGACCCATCTGACCTCGGCACTCGTGGATACCTGGTTCTACCGGCACCCGAGCTTTACCCCTGATACCTCGGTGGACACCTTGCATGCGCGAGCTCAGACCATCATCACCACTGAGCGCGATCTCACCGGCATCACGACATCGGAGCACGTCACCGCCTATTTCCTGCCCACGGAACTCACGGCTACCCGAGACGGCGAAGGGAACTTCTCCTACGGCAATGGCACGATCACGATGAACTATGGCCATCCGTTGTTTATTGAGCGGATCGGAGGCATCGCGTCGCAGGTCTTGGCCCGCTTCGCTCACGAGTACGTCCATGAACTGTTCAACGAGATGTCAGATATGTTCCTCGACAACCCTCGTTGTCTGAACGAAGGGCTGGCTGATGCGGTGGCATTTGCGTCGGGCTTCCTGCCGGAACCAGACTTTGGTCCCATCGGGTTGCGCGGGCTTGACTTCACGGATGGGTGTCTCGAACAGACGGAAATACACGATATCGGGAATTGTTACCTGTGGAACCTGAAACAAGCGGGATTCTTGACGCCGACAGTGATTCGAGGGCTGTTCCAGCCACAACATACGTTTGTGTTCGATAGCTGTGTCATGGATGAAAGGACCGGAAATACCCTATTGGTCTATTTCACCGAGTCTGCGAGCGGTGCGAATCTTATTCCGGCCCTCAATGCCATGCGTCTCCCGCACGCGGCCTCGTATTTAGAGGCGAAAACGGCGCTAGGATTGTAGGCGTGTGGCGCATAGAGGCGGCCTCATTCATTCGGACAAATGGATAAGTGATCGTCTTGCTCAACCCACGCCGTGCGGAGCACGGCCAACAGAGGGGCAAGCGCATGAGAGGGGCGAGAAGGAATCATACAGCCGGATTCCATACAGCGGAATTCAAGACCCAAGCGGCGTCCCGGCACGAATAGAGAAGGGGCCCCGGAAATTCGGACAGTGTGATACGTGGTAGCCTGGCTTCACCGAAGCCACCACGTGGTGGCAAACCAGAGGAGCGAGGCGATCAAGAGAACGCGACGCAATCACGGGGCCCCCTTCAAGGCGCAGGTGGCTTTGGCAGCGGTCAACGGCGACAGGACCCTGGCCGAATTGTCAGAACAGTGTCACGTCCATCCCACCCAGGTCACCGAATGGAAACAGCCATTGCGGGCACGGGCCGCGGACGGGTTTGGCGAGACGAAATCGACGTCCGCCACACCGGATCTCAAGACCCTCCCCGCGAAGATCGGACAACTGGCGCTGGAGAAGGATTTTGTAGCACACGCGCTCATCAAGGCGGGATGGCTGAGCGCAACGCGATGATCGACCGCACTCACAAACTGCCCGTCGTGCGGCACTGCCCACTCCTTGAACTTTCGCGGGCGACCGCGTACGACCAGGGGACGCCAGTGTCGGCAACAGACCAGGCGCGGATGCGTCGGATCGACGCGCTCCATCTGGACGATCGGTTTGCCGGAGCCCGCAGGCTGCGGGCCCTGCTCAGGCTAGAGGGCCACACGAGTGGGCGCAAGCGAGTACGGCCCCTGATGACGCGCATGGAGATCGCGGCGGGGTATCGCAAGCCCCGCACCAGCCAGCGGCATCCCGCCCACACGGTCTCTCCCGATCTGTTGTGCCAGCTGGAGATCACGTGCCCGAATCACGTCTGGCCGGCGGAGAGCACGTATATTCCGATGAAGCGCGGCTTCGTGTATGTGTTCGCCGTCCTGGACTGGGCGAGTCGCCGGGTGCTGGCGTGGCGGCTGTCCAACACGCTGACCACCGACTTCTGCCTGGATGCGGTCCAGGAGGCGATCACCCAGTATGGCCCCCCAGCCATCTTCAATACCGATCAAGGGTGCCAGTTCACCAGCCAGGAGTTCACCGGATTACTGAAAGACCACGGCATCCAGATCAGCATGGACGGGAAAGGCTGTTGGCGCGACAATGTGTGTGTCGAGCGGCGCTGGAAGAGCATCAAATACGAGGAGGTGGATCGGCATACCTACGAGACGGTCAGCGCCGCGCAACAGGGATTCGCCCGCTACCTGACGGGCGATAACCAGACCAGGCCGCACCGGGCGCTTGACGGGCACATACCGAATGGTGTGTAGGTTGACATCCTGCCCACACGGCGCAGCGCTGCATAGGGCAGACGACCGCGACCACTTAAGAAATGGACGTGCTGTCCAAACGCATGGGGCCACCTCTCATGCGACAAGAGACTGGCAGAACTGGCATAGGCGTTTGATGTGCATGCCCATCAGATAGTGGAATGGACGCAACAATGGTGGATCGTACCGCAGAGATATTGGTTGGGGGCCTGACAACAAGCACCCCTCCTAACCGGCCGTCTACGTGCTGCACGCCAAGATCGGGCCGCTCACTGAGGAGCATGATACTTGAGAAGGGGTGCTCACCAAGGCGGGATCGCAGGCGCGCGGCAATGACACACTAGGGGTGGGCCAGAAATCTTCAACAGGGCCCAGGTTGCCAGTTCACCAGCCTTGAATTACACGGCGGCTGACAGACCACGGCATCCAGTTCACCTGGACGGGAAAGGCTGCTGGCGTGAGAACCTGCTTGTGGACCGGCTAGAGAAGAAGGTTAAATAGGAGGAGGTCTATCTACATGTCTACGAGACACCGTGAACGATGCATAGAGCGGGTTGGTGTGGTACGTCACGCTCTACAATCAGCACAGACCTCATTCATCACTAGC
>JBDTPK010000356.1:0-3944 GCA_039932735.1 Nitrospirota bacterium | reverse complement strand
TGCACCGCCACGTGGCAGGGTACTGAAAAGACGAAGCGTTAAGGGAACAGGGGTCGCGAGTCTGTTTTCGCCGCAGGGTCCACCGCTACTTGCCTGAGGACACATCCGCTTCACCACATCGCCAAGGTCAACCGCTTGCGCTCTTCTCCGTGCAAGGAGTAGGCTAAGGCCATTGGCTGACCCACGTTTCCGAAACTCGTCACGGGGTCGTCTACCTCCTTCTCCTGCCACTGTTCTTATCCGTCACACCGACACTCTCCAGCCCCAGCTTCGACGAGACGCAGGAATATCAACCTGAAGGGAAGAAATCTCGAATGAAGACAAACATCTCAACGCACAATCACTTACCTCTCGTCTCCATCATCCTCTGCACGTACAATCGGGCGCACCTTGTGAAACGCGCCATCGTGTCGGTACTGACACAATTCCACCGTAACTGGGAGCTCATCATCATTGATGACGGTAGTACGGACGACACCTGGCAGGTTGTAATGCCGGTTGTGAAATCCAACCCGCGCATCACCTATTGCTACCATGCGAATACAGGTCTTCCTCGATCGCGCAATATTGGCATCACGCTCGCCTCAGGGGAGTACACGACGTTTTTAGATTCAGATGATGAGTATCGAGACAATCATCTGGCGGTCCGAATCCAGGTGATGGAGCACACACCTTCGCTGGCATTGCTCCACGGAGGCATTGAGTATGTTGGTCCTGTCAAAAAGCAGTACGCGCCAGATGCAGAGCGTCCTGGCGAGATGATCCACCTCAGCAAATGCCATGCAAGCGGGACCTTCTTTGCTCGAACGGCTGTGTTCAAGAAATTGAACGGGTTCCGCAATCTCCCCTTTGCGGAGGATTTTGAGTTCATACGGCGAACGCACAAGAAGGGGTTGAAGATCGCGAAAGTGAATGAGCCGACGTACCGCTACCACGTCGATGCGGACAACCGGCTGTGTGATTTATATGCACGTGGTGGCGAAAACTCGATTTTGGAATTTCGAGGGCACCGAGCAGGACAACCCTACGAGCTTTTCGTCGGCTCTTGATTTGTCAGTCCCGCTTGATTGTGCCCGTGATGATCGTAGTAAGAGTCTGGTCGGAAACCTGCTTCGTCATAACATTCTCAATACCCATCACTGTGCCTGTCCGGATCATCACTTCATCGGACAACTTACCTCCGAGGTCCATCCCCAGGTGCAGGTTCCTTAACCGTTTCTCGAAATCACCGTGAGTTGAGCCTGCCAGGAAACTGCCCACTGCATTCTCCTCCCATCACCCATCGACCCCATTAGCGCATGCACATCTGACAGAACACCGAACAATGCCGAGGTGTTCATTTCAATGTACGAAGAACATCCCAGGGCTGCATAGGCTCGCTACACAATCCGTCGGAGGGGGGAGGGAGACATTTGTCTCACCACTAAGCCGGCTTAGCAGGATGCTGAAAAAGTCCGCCAGCGGCGTTCTCGCATCGCTCAGAAACTCAACGTGCCAAAACGTACGCCTCGCCTCTACGCTCGCCGCGGCCTTGCCGGGCGGCCTTTTTGAGCATCCTACAAGTTGTTCACGTGTCAACGCCACGCATAAGAACGCAGCGGGATTTGAGCGTAAACTGGGTTTTCAGCAGCCTGTTCGGCTGATTGTCTTCTTAGTTCTCGTTATGTACAACATGCAGAGGCATCGGTTAGGAGGTGTGTTTCGACGAGAAAATGATGGGAGGGCTGGATATGAATCATGATCTGATCACGCATCTTGGTCCGTTGGCTTGGTTGGCTGGAGTGTGGGAGGGGCAGAAGGGGAGGATATGTCACCCTCGGATGATCGCGGGACTGAGCGCAATCTGTTTCGTGAACGAATGACCTTCGATCCCATGGGCCCGGTGCAGAATCACGAGCAGATCCTCTATGGATTGCGGTATGCCACGACGGTGTGGCGCATCGGAGGAATGGACCCCTTTCATGAAGAACTCGGATATTGGCTCTGGGATGCCCAGGCTACACAGGTGTTCCGCTGTTTCATTGTCCCCCGAGGGGTCTCGGTGTTCGCGGGAGGAACAGTCGAACCATCGGCCACGTCCTTTTCACTGGCCGCAGACGAGTCGTCGCACACGTATAGTATTTGCTCGAACATATTTCTGGACAGGGCCTTTAAGACCGTGCGGTATGAACTGACAGTCACGCGGCTCGATGGTGACCGGTTTCGCTATAGGGAAGATACCCAACTCCAGATCCCTGGCCAGACGGAGTTATTCCATCACACGGACCAGAACATCCTTTCTCGCGGCATAGCGGGATTTCAATCTAAATCAACTTGATGACGACCTCTGTGCGATGAGGTCATGGAAGGGCAAGGACTGTTTCAACTCCGATTACAATCGATGACAGGAAGGGAGTGATGAGGAAGAAGGAAATAGAAACTGCAAGGTGGCGATATTAGTGTACGACGGCGGCACGGCGCTCGATGCGATCGGTCCCTACGAGGTACTGCATTCACCGATGCTGGGTATCGACGTGCGCTTTGTGGCGCGTGAGAAGGGGATGAAGTGCACTGACTTCGGCCGACTGGGCTTGATGGTGGACTATACGCTTGATGAAACTCCCGGGCCAGATATTCTATTGGTGTCCGGCACTCCCTATCCGCACACAGTGATGGGTGATCAACAGGTCCTTGAATGGATCGCACAGGTACACAAGACCACCAAGTGGACAACATCAGTATGTACTGGTGCGCTGGGCCTTGCAGCGCCAGCGTACTCCAAGGCCTAAAGGCCACGACGCATTGGACCGCGCTCGACGCCTTGAAGCAATTTGATGCGATTCCGACGAAAGAACGAGTCGTCCGTTAGAGTATGGTTTTCACCGCTGCAGGCGTGTCTTCCGGGATCGACATGGCACTTACCTTAGTGTCCGAAAAGTTCAAGTTAGCCTCAGCGCAATGCGCCCAGCTCCTCATCGAGTACGACCCGCAGCCGCCGTTCGACGCTGGCAGTCCAGAAGAGGCGCCGTCGCAGATTGTGAGTGCCGCGCGCGAGCAGTTTGAGTTACTCAGTAGAAAACCAAGAGGCTCAGCTTGAGCGTGCATCTCGGGTCCATAGATTGCTGCGTGATGCCTCGCAGGCACATACCATAGGATCGGCCAGGCGTGTGGTGTATCCGATGATATGAATCGCTCGAACCCTCCCCGAGTTGACGCCACCTGCAGAACGACGTAACTTGTTGCTGGCACTTGAACCACATTAAGGAGGAATCACCATGGGACTTCAACCGTTACAGGATTGGGCACTGATCGAACCGTCAGAGGCTACGGGAAAGACTACCGGGGGGTTGATCATCCCCGACACGGCGAAGGAGAAGCCTGTAGAAGGAAAGGTCTTGGCCGTCGGGAAGGGGCGCTGGGAAATTCCGGAAAAGAAGTCGGGCAAAAAACCGAAAAGGAAGGAGGACAAAGAGGAAAAGGTCTTCAAGCCTACGGTCCTCAAACCGGGCGATCAGGTCCTCTATGAAAAATACGGAACGACCGAAGTTGACCTGGACGGTAAGGAACTCGTTCTCGTCCGCGAATCCGATGTCCTATGCCTGGTGGGATAAGGGGACACAGAGGAGGTCGAGTGGTTCGGTTGACGCGTGTGCCACTGGGCCGGGGATACGAGAGGTTTCGTTTCGCGGCTTCGAAATTGTTACGGTATGGATTGATGCCGCAATCGGAAGGACATTGTGAAAGTATTCACTTGAATTGCTTTACGTACCCCGCTATATTCCCGCTCCAATCACTGGGAGGAATCCCGATGAGACATACCCCTATCTTCATCGCGCTGGCGCTACTCGTTTCCTTCGGGTGCGCCACACCACCCGAAGTCAAGCAGGCGTTGGTCGCCAAGGATCACGCCTATGCCGAGAACGAGCGGTTGATGCAGCAATATCGGGAGCTGGTCAGCAATGTGA
>JBDTPK010000355.1:0-3956 GCA_039932735.1 Nitrospirota bacterium | reverse complement strand
AAGGAAGAACGCCGCCTGCGCACGGAGGACGACCCCCAAGGCGCGCTCGTCGAGGTGCTCTTCGCCCAAGCTTATCTCAGCCACCCATACCATTGGCCGGTCATTGGCTGGTTCGGCGACCTAGATGCGATGACCCTTGATGACTTGCAACGGCATTATGATACCTACTACTCGCCCAACAACGCGACCCTCGTCGTGGTGGGAGACATCAAAACTGACAGTCTACTTCCCAAGATTAAACAGCTTTTCGAACCGATCCCGCGAGGACCGGAGCTTAAACCGATCGCCACCATGGAGCCGGAACAAAAAGGCGAACGCCGATTCCTCCTCAAGCGGGATGCGCAAGTCCCGTTTGTCATGATGGGCTATCGCGTGCCGAATTTTACAAGTGAAGATTCGTACGCACTCGACATTCTGGATTCGATTCTGTCGCATGGAAAGAGCTCGCGCCTGTACCAAAGCCTCGTGTACGAACAAAAATCTGCGCTGGCAGTTGGATCAGAGTACAGCTTGCTGCAGGCCGACCCTGGTCTTTTCTACTTCTATGCCCTCGTGAGCCCAGGCCAAAAACCTGAGGCGGTCGAAGACGCTCTTCATCAAGAGATCAAACGTCTCCAGGCTGATTCACCGACAGAGCAAGAACTCCAACGGGCAAAGAATCAGGTCGAAGCCACCCATGTTTTCCAGCAGGATTCCAACTTTCGGCATGCCATGTTGCTCGGGCAGGCTGAATCCGTCGGCGCCGGCTGGCGGAAAATCGACCAGTTTGTCGAACGGATCCGAGCCGTGACGACCAAAGATATTCAGCGTGTCGCCCACCAGTACCTGACGGAAGACAATCGAACCGTCGGCACGTTAATTCCCATACCTCCCAAGCAACCAGAGGCGCCCTCCACCGCCGCGCAGCAGGGAAGGCCCTAATCATGCCGACGACAAGCCAACGGGCTATCCCGCCGCGACGGCAGGCGGCGCTGACCCTCCTGATGGCACTCTGCGCCTTCTTCTTGGCAAACGGCTCCGGTACGGCAGCAGAAATCGCGCCGACGAAATTCGTGTCGGTAAACGGCATCACGGTGCTCGTCCTTGAGCAACATTTCCTCCCCATCGTTGAAATTCACGCACTGATCAAAACCGGCTCGGCGCAAGATCCTCCCGACAAAGCAGGCCTCGCGAACCTCGTCGCCAGTCTTCTGGACGAAGGAACAACCACGCGCACATCAAAACAGCAGGCGGAGCAAATCGATTTCGTCGGCGGAGCCCTAGAAGCCAAAGCCTCGGAGGACTTTACCACGGCCTCCTCCCGCATACTCAAGAAAGACGTGGACCTCGGCATGACTCTACTCGCGGACATGCTGCAACACCCCGCCTTTCATAAGCAGGAATTCGAACGGATTCGCACCCAACTTCTGGGCGAAATGGCGAGCGACAACGACGACCCAGGCCATATCGCCATGAAGGCGTTCAATCAGCTTGTTTTTCACGGACACCCCTACCGTTGGCCCGTCAATGGAACAGAGGAGACGCTCAATAAGATCAGCTTGGCCGACGTGCAATCCTTCTATGGACGGGAATATGCTCCTTCCCAAGTCATCCTGGCAATCGTCGGCGATATCACACTTGAGCAAGCTACTACCCTTGTGCAAACCCACTTTGGAGACTGGAAGAAAGGGGCTGTGGCAGCGCGAAACACGAAAAAGCCCACGCCGATCGAGCGGAAGACAGTCCAACTCATCGAGAAAGGTCTCACCCAATCCACCATTGTGCTTGGCCATGAAGGCTTATCACGCACACACCCAGATTATTATTCCGTCACGGTGATGAATTACATCCTAGGAGCCGGTGGGTTTTCCTCCCGCTTAATGGACTCGATTCGCGACAAGCAAGGGCTGGCCTATGGGATCATGAGCCACTTCGATGCTCGGCTGATGCCCGGTTCGTTCTGGGTCAACCTCCAAACCAAGACCGAGACGACCAATCAAGCCATCACCGGCGTTCTGTCAGAGATCAAATCTATTCGTGACACACCGGTATCCGATCAGGAGTTGGCTGAAGCCAAATCATTCTTGATGGGCAGCTTCCCGCTGCGATTCGATTCCACCGCAAAGCTCGCCCATGTGCTCGCTCAAGTAGAACTCTATGGACTGGGGTTCGAATATTTTTCGGACTACCCAAAATGGATAGACCAGGTCACGAAAGAAGATATCCAACGTGTTGCGAAACAATACCTGGACCCTAAACGATACGCCCTAGTGGTCGTAGGCGACCTCGACAAAGCAAAGGTCAATTACTAGGCACCCATGTCGCCACGCGAAGAGCATAAATATCCAATGATGACAGAGTCTCTCCACGGAAAATTCAATACGCTCCGCCAGGTCATGTCGGACATGCAGTCCGTCCTAGTCGCCTTTTCCGGCGGGATCGACAGCACAGTCGTCCTGAAAGTTGCACAAGAACAACTCGGTGATCATGCACTGGCCGTCACCGCTGTGTCACCGACATTCCCCACGATTGAACTCGACGGCGCAAAGCAAGTCGCCGCCGAAATCGGCGCGCGGCATGAACTGGTCCACACCGATCAACTCGAGATTCCTGCCTTCGTGCAGAATGATGCGGCCCGCTGCTTCCATTGCAAGACCGATCTCTATCAATTGCTGGACGGCCTGCGTGAACCCCGCGCGAGCCGATGGATTGCAGACGGAACAAACCTCGACGATCTCGGAGACGATCGGCCAGGAATCAAAGCTGCGCGTGAGTGGGGCATTCGAAGCCCGCTGGTCGAGGCCTCCCTCTCCAAGTCCGATGTCCGGGCACTTGCCCAGACGTTGGGACTCTCAAATTGGAATAAGCCAGCAGCCGCCTGCCTCTCTTCCAGAATTCCTCGCGGCATCCCAATCACGCTCGAAAGGCTCCGCCGAGTGGAGCAGGCGGAAGACATTCTACAGGCTGAGGGATTTCGCCAAGTGCGTGTACGGGAGCACGGAGAGGTGGCACGAATCGAGGTCGGAGCGGAGGAGTTTTCCCGACTGAACCAGCCGGACTTACGCGCACACATCAGCGCCCGCCTCCGGAAGGTTGGGTTTCGCTTTGTCTGTGTGGATTTGGAGGGATACAGACCGGGCGGGGTCAGCCTAGGCTGACCCCGCCAGATCGAAGAGTTATCGCTGGTAGGATTTCGACAGCGCCTCAAGCGCCTCGTCTGCAAATTTCCGGTGGTCCGCCTCTGTTAGGCTTCGCTGCACGACTTTCTCCGCCACCATCAGAACCAAATCGGTAGTTTGGGCGCGAATATCCTGAATCGCCTTGCGACGTTCATGATCGATTTCACGTGTCGCATCGCCTTTGATCCGCTCGGCTTCGACCCTCATCCGCTGCTCATTTTCCTCCATGAGCCGCTGTGCCCGTTCCTTTGCGGCAGCCAGAATTCCGTCCGCCTCTTTTGCAGCCATGTTCAGCTTGGCCTCATACTCCTTGAGCTTCCGTTCAGCCTCAGACCGGTGACGCTCAGCTTGATCAAGACTGTCTTTAATTTTCTTTTCTCGCTCCTCCAACATGCCAAGGATTCCGGGGAAGGCATACTTATAGAGCACGAAAAAGAGGATCGCGAACGATAAGACTTCCCAGAAAATCAGGGACGAAAAAAAGTGAGATTCAAACTGCGGCATAACCACCTTCGGTGTAGTTCTGAATATAGCGTGCGGAGTTATGAGTGTTCGACAATTCTACACTCAGAACTTTCAACTCAGACTTTTGTAAGTTCACTTACGAAGACCCATGATGATGAAGGCAATGACCAGACCGTACAGCGCGATGGCTTCCACCAGCGCGAACCCGATCCACATATACTTCCCGACGCGGGCTTCTGCTTCAGGCTGGCGAGCGACCGCTTCGATCATCTTTCCAAAGATATAGCCGATCCCCACACCGGCGCCGGCAAACCCTGCTGCCGCTAACCCCAT
>JBDTPK010000354.1:0-3970 GCA_039932735.1 Nitrospirota bacterium | reverse complement strand
CAGTCATTCATTGGCGATTTGCCGAATATCGTCCCGAGTGCCCAGCCGTACTTCAAACTCGACAACTGGGACGATATCCAAAATTACTGGCGCACATCAGCAAGTCGGGAAGCTTCCTTTGAAGTGCTGGGACGGCAGGTGCGTAATCGGCCCAACAATGCGGTCGACCGAACACCGGCGAAAGCGGCGCGGCGGGGTTGCGTCTCGACCCGGCGCCGCTCACCGGAAGCCGTTAGACGACAGCTGCGGGGAGCGTGGCATCGCCACCCTTCCACTCGCCGGCGCCGTGCTGGGTATCGACGTCGGCTACTTTGCCAAGCGTCGCAGCACCTGCTTTTGCCTTCTCGAATGGTCGAATACCTCAATTGCCGTCTCCTTTGCCCTCGTCACGGCCGACCCTACGAGCCGACGGGCCGCGCTTAGTCGCTTGATGGGAGCCAACCGATCGCTGCTAGCAGTGGGCGTCGATGGCCCTCTGGTACCTGGCCTTCGCCGAGCTACGCACTACCGTGCCGCCGAGGCGCTCCTCTCTCAAGGCTGCCTCCAGAAGAGGGGAAAACCTGGACAGACCAGCAGCCCGGTCGGTCAGCCCCTTCACGACCATGCAACTCAGCTCGCCCTGCTCAGCATGGAGCTCGCGACTGTGGCCCCAGCCAGCCACTATCAGCCAATCGTCACGAGCTGCATTGTCGAGGCCTTCCCTAACCTTTTTCTGGCCGCCCTGATTCCGGAATCCAAGATCCCAGAGCTCCGCCGCGATGCTTCGGATCGCTATTGGGAGCTCGCTCTGCCAACCGCGCTTCCCGATCTATGTAGCAGACTCTTGCCGCAACGGACCCTCGTCCATGACCTCAGTATGATCGCGAACCACGACGAAAGAGCCTGCATCGTATGTGCCCTAACCGCCCTGTCCGTTGCCACAGCATCGCACATTGCGGTCGGCGCCGAGTCAGATGGGGACATCATTTTGCCACCGCTGGACATCTGGGGGGAGGCCAACGATGGCCGGAAGTGGCTTGAGAGAGAGCTCGCCGCGGCCTTGTTGAGTTGGCCACAGAAGGCCAGCCGCCACGACTGTCGCGTCGCCACATCGTTTGGACCGTGGGACGTTCCAGTTGTCGTCTGACCACCGCATGAAGCTGGCAGGGCGGGGCCGTCGCTTTGCGACGTGCCCGCCACCACCAGACGGTGCCGGGCCAAGACTTGCCGCCTTAGCCACGGCCCTGCAGCTTATGCGGGGTCGTTACGAATGGATAAGGGTTCCAGCCTTGATCTTCCCCGCTCAGTTGTCGCGGACACAATGTTCTTGCCGTACACCATCGTTCAACGTGTAAATAAAACTGCAGAAGCAAAACAGTGAGATCCCCCCATGCGTATTGTCGTATACACGTTGCTGGTAAGCGCCTTTTGCACGATCTCTTATGCTTCGGATATCTTCAACGGCGGAGCGTGAAATCGCCGCACTCCTCGAGACACTCGGAACCTCGGACTGTCGGTTCTATCGCAATGGGAGTTGGTACAGCGCGACAGACGCACGGACGCACCTGACGAGGAAGTACGAATACCTCCGTCAAAAGAAGCTAGTTGAAAGCTCAGAAGACTTCATTCTCAAGGGGAGCACGAAAAGCAGCCGTTCTGGAGAACCCTACCAAGTGCAGCGTGGTAATGAGCACTCCGTTCCTAGTCAGAACGGCTCGGTGCCATCTTGCATCGGTTACGCTCCAGCCCCTCTGCAGGGTCATCGGACAAGTAACATTCTCGCCCAACAGATCGTTCCAGCCGACCATTTTGCATTCACCTCGCTACGTTACTGCAACATGGAAAGGGCAGTAGCATTCAATCCCTTTGGATTGGTAGATTGAGGACATGATGACGACGACGCCTCACCATGCGCTGCCGCGAGTCAAGCCATCGCGTTGTGGTGGCCTTCCGAGTCCCTTGTGGACCGGGTCTCTGAGCGTGGTTCGGTAGCCGCCATGCCCCACGAGGCCACACTCATATATAGCGAGTCGCTGCTGCGTCAAGCGGTGTTCGGGTTTTGGCGCCGATCGGTCGGTGTCGGTTTCTTTGTGGCGCTCTTGATTGCTGCGCTCGGTCTCATCGTACTCGTGGCGCTAGGCCAATCCTCTTGGATCATCGGTGGCCTGGCAATCGTGCTGTTGGTGGGTATCGTGTTCACGCTCGTTGTCTATGTCGTGCACTATCGTCGATCGCTGCACAAGTTCCGCCAGATGGGCAACCCTCGATCCACGTTCCGCGCCGAAGAGGCCTCGTTCACTATGAGTTCTGACATCGGCACAACCACGCTTCAGTGGTCCGCCGTCAAAGAGCTGTGGCAGTTCCCGAGCGTGTGGCTGTTGTTGTACTCCAAGTCACAGTTCACCACATTGCCCCTTGCCTGCCTGCCCCCAGAAACGCAGGCGTTTATTGTGCAATGCGTTCGTACTGCAGGCGGCAAAGTTGAAGGCTAACCCGTCCATTGAACGGGCCGGCGGTGACTTGTTATATGGAATCAGATACTAGATAGTCAGCCATCACTGGACACAGAGAGGCCCTCATATGTCATCGCAATCCGATCCATCTTCGAAAAAAAAATTCAAGGCTCCTTGGTATCTCTACTTTGTCGGAGCCGTGATCTATACCGCTCTTGCCGGGTGGCTGTACGCAGAATCGTCTCCCTTGGCATGGGTGTGCCTCATCAGTGCGCCGGTGGGGTTTTTCTATGCCTGGGGAGCGTGGAAACGAGAGAGACGAGACAGAGGTCACGCCTAGCCATGTGCTGCAACGAATCCTTCCATTGCCCGATGGGTGCAATCCTCGCTCCTCAGGGGTTGAAGCGCTGAATTTTGCTCGGTGAGACTTATTTTCGTGGATCACACATGCCGGACCTTCCTGAAGAACTGACTCGAACGAACGCGATTCTTGGCGAGTATGTCGCTATTCATGATGCAATCTTTAGGTTTTCGTGGCGCAAAGCCCTCTCATCGATTCCAAGGCTGTTCAAAGCCACTGACTTCGGGGCTCACGTCAAAGATCTCGATCGGCTGGCATCAAACCTGACGGAAACTTCTGCAGCATTGAAGGCGGAGCCAGGGGCGGTGGAGGGTTCCCACCAGTACACGGCGGCGGTGCTCGAAGCAATCTACGCTCTCCGGGAGATCTGCAGGAGGTTCGACGAGCAGAGCCAGGGCGGTCTCAGTACGTATCCGATATCGAAATATAACGCCGATCTCAAGAGCTACGAAGACCTGGTGAAAACATGCCAAGAACTCGGCATCGCATTGAACCAGCGCTTTCGCGATAAAGATGACTTGCAGGAGGGTTGAATCGGACGGTCCATCAAGAATGCCGGTGCGCCCCTCCACTCCGTGCGCTCTAGAGAACGACCAACCCCGGCACATGATGATCATGTTGGCAGCGGCGAAGATCAGGGTGGAGGAGAGGAGCAGAAGTGAAATTACGACTTCTTCTTGGGCTTTCTGTCTCTATCCATTGGGTTTGGCATAAAAAACCACCAGGCAAGTACGGCTATACCGATTGTCCAGGCGATCATAATGACCCAGCTCCAAAGCCCTGCCATTCCGAAACTTACCCATTCCGTTTCCATTTACTGACTCCTTATAATGCTCGATTCTAATATGGCAACCATCGCCTTGTCGAGGCGCTTCACTTTCCCGTTTCCATCCGTCGCCGCCAACCTGGCCAATCCTTCGACGACCACACGACGGCTCTCCCGTTCTCTGATCACGTGTGAAAATGTGAAGGAGGCTGCCGTCATGTCGGAGACGACCGTCTCGATGACCAACCGGTCGCCATAGCGGGCGGGGGACCGGTACTCGACTTCTGCGTGCACCACGACGAACACCGTGCCTTTTTTCATGAGCGCGGCCACTGACAACCCGCGCTCTTCGAGGTACTCCGTCCGCGCCCGCTCGAAATACTTGAGATAGTTGGCGTAGTACACCACCCC
>JBDTPK010000353.1:0-3972 GCA_039932735.1 Nitrospirota bacterium | reverse complement strand
TCACCGGCGATACGCAGGGCAATCTGTTTGTCCACTACTCCACTTCGGCACAGACTGTACTGAAGCTTCCGGGGAACCAGCAGGCGATTCGGACCCTGACATTTTCTCCCAAAGCCGACGGAGCCGTAGCCCTCACCGATCGGGGAGCCTTGCTCACCTATACGATTCACAACCCTCACCCGGAGACGACACTCGCAAGCCTCTTCAAGCCCGTCTGGTACGAAGGCTATGAGAAACCGGAACATGTGTGGCAATCTTCCAGCGGCGCCGATGACTTCGAAGCGAAGTTCGGCCTCCTCCCGCTGATCTTCGGCACGCTGAAAGGGACCCTGTACGCCATGCTGGTCGCAGTGCCGCTCGCACTGCTCGGCGCGATCTATACCTCGATGTTCATGCACCCGGACCTTCGAGCCAAGATCAAACCGACGATCGAGATCATGGCGGCACTCCCGACCGTGATCCTTGGATTCTTGGCCGCCTTGTGGCTGGCCCCTGCGCTCGAACGGATTTTCCCTGCCTTGATCACTATGATTATAGTTGTGCCTGTGAGCGTCGCGGTCACCGCCATTCTTTGGCAATATCTTCCCGCCACGATCATTCGCCGTTTTCGCCCTGGAATGGAATCGTTTGTCCTGATTCCCATCATCATCGGCGCCGTCTCGGTCTGTCTGAGCTTGAACCAGTCGATCGAGTCGTTCTTGTTCGCCTCCGATTATAAAAGCTGGTTCGCCGTCCATTGGGGGCTGAAATACGACCAACGGAATGCCCTGGTGGTGGGGGTTGCGATGGGCTTTGCCATCGTTCCGATCATCTTCAGTATTTCCGAGGAAGCCCTGTCCAACGTCCCACGCCATTTGATCGCTGGGTCTCTTGCGCTGGGAGCCACCCGCTGGCAGACCTTGGTCAAGCTCATGCTTGTCTCGGCAAGTCCAGGAATTTTTTCTGCGCTCATGATCGGCTTCGGCCGGGCCATTGGAGAAACCATGATCGTCCTCATGGCGACAGGAAATACCCCCATTATGGATTGGAGCCTCTTCAATGGCTTCCGCACGCTATCGGCCAATATTGCAGTGGAAATTCCTGAGGCCCCTGAGGGAGGCACACTCTTTCGCATTCTATTTCTCGCGGCTGTCCTCCTATTTGTCTTTACGTTTTTGATCAATACGGTGGCGGAAATCATTCGGCAACGGTTGCGAACGAAATATAGCCAGTATTAATGCGGACCTCATTCAAACAGTTCCTCGCCTCCGGCAACATCTTCATCTGGGGGTGCGCCGCCGGCGTGTCGATATCCCTGCTGATGGTCTTCGGGCTGTTGCTGTTAATCGCCATCAACGGCTTGGGATACTTTTGGACCTCGGACATCGTCGAACTTACCCTGAAAGATCAACAACGCGTGATGGGGCAACTGGCTGGACGCGAAGTGATCCCTCGCTCTGTCACGCCGGACCGTCCAGAAGGGAAGGGCCGCCTTCGAGTCAAGATCGGGAACCGTGACATCTATGGGCTCGATTTCAAATGGGTCAACGACGATCAGATTGTGTCGGAAACGTATCCTCCTGATGTTGTCCTCTTGGAACGCCGCGAATGGGGCAACATGTATGCCCGAATCAAGGCGATCTACAAAGGTGACGCCCTGCAGGCAGAAGGGAATGACAGTGGGTGGATGGCCCTGGCCCCGCTGATCGACAGCACCAATGTTCTTCATCTACAGATCTCACGGATCGAGAGAGTCGAGATCGGATCGATTAACACAGACATCGAGCAGGCGCGCTTGAAGATCCGTGCGCTACAGATGCGGTCTGCCTTAGATGGGAAGACACGAGAGGACATTGAGAGCCTCAACGCCCAAGTTGCGGGTGCCGAATCTCGTTACCAGGAAAAAACTCATGAATTGGACAGGCTGCGCGCACAATTCAATGAATACTCTGTCCTGATGGTCGACGCCAATGGGCGAGAAAAACAGATCCCGGTCGGGCAGATCATTCGCGCCTTCCATCCGAACGAGATGGGCCTGATCCGTAAGAGCTGGGTCTATCTCACGAACGTGTGGTCTGTCCTCAGCGACGAGCCTCGGGAGGCCAACACGGAAGGCGGAATTTTCCCGGCCATTTTCGGCACGGTCATGATGGTCATGATCATGAGTCTCGTCGTCGTTCCTTTCGGCGTGCTGACCGCGCTCTATCTGCGAGAATATGCCAGACAGGGCATCATGGTTCGTCTCGTGAGAATAGCCGTCAACAACCTCGCCGGCGTGCCCTCGATCGTGTTCGGTGTGTTCGGACTAGGTTTTTTTATTTACGCCGTCGGCGGAACTCTCGACAGCCTCTTCTTTGCTGAACGACTTCCGGCGCCGACGTTCGGCACCGGCGGCATTCTCTGGGCGTCCTTGACACTGGCCTTACTCACAGTGCCGGTGGTCATTGTCTCTACAGAAGAAGGACTGGCCTCGGTGCCTCGTGAGTTTCGCGAGGGATCGTTGGCGCTTGGCGCCACCAAGTTGGAAACGATGCTCAAAGTCGTGATACCTTCAGCCTTGCCGGGCATTCTGACTGGATTGATTTTAGCGATGGCTCGCGCAGCGGGAGAGGTGGCGCCGCTTATGCTCACAGGGGTCGTGAAACTTGCGCCGTCGCTCCCTGTAGATGCTTCTTGGCCATTTTTCCACTTCGATCGAAAGTTCATGCATCTGGGATTTCATATTTACGACGTGGGCTTCCAGTCTCCCAATGTGGAAGCAGCAAAACCAATGGTCTACATCACAACTCTGGTACTGATCACCGTCGTCGTCTTCCTCAATTTGACGGCGATTGTCTTGCGTAACCATCTGCGCAAGAAGTATGCAGGGTCAGTGTTATAGGATCGTCATGCACCCTTCTCCACCGTTGACACAAGAGCCGTTCCAATTACAAACCCTCAACCCACAAAGGCTCAACGTGCAGATCAGTCCTCCGCAGCCACCTGACCATAATTCCCAGGCCCAAGCCGTCAAGCTGACCTTGAATCAGGTCAATTTTTTTTATGGGAGCCGCCAGTCTCTCTTCAATATCGATATGGGGATCACCAAAAATCAAGTCACATCGTTCATTGGGCCGTCCGGCTGTGGGAAATCTACCTTGCTGCGCTGCATCAATCGGCTCAACGACTTGATTGAAGGTACTCGATTAGAAGGCACCATGTTGCTTGACGACATGAATATCTACAGCCCCGATGTGGATATCACCGATCTGAGGAAACGTGTCGGGATGGTTTTTCAGAAATCGAACCCCTTTCCGAAATCGATCTATGAAAACGTGGCCTATGGACCACGTCTTCATGGCGTCAAAACCCGTGGCCAGTTGGATCAGATCGTCGAAGAGGGGCTCAAGAGCGCAGGGCTGTGGGAAGAAGTAAAAGATCGTCTGCAAGCGAGCGCCTTTGGTCTCTCCGGAGGGCAACAACAACGGCTCTGTATTGCCCGCGCGCTCGCGGTTAAACCGGATGTCTTGTTGATGGACGAACCCTGCTCGGCGTTGGATCCCGTCGCCACCGCCAAAATTGAAGAACTGCTCTTTTCCCTGAAGCAGGACTTGACGGTTGTCATTGTCACCCACAATATGCAGCAGGCAGCACGGGTGTCCGATTGGACAACGTTCATGTACCTTGGCGAAGTCGTGGAGTTCGGCCTAACAAAACAGCTCTTTACCACACCTTCAAAGAAGCAGACCGAAGACTACATCACCGGACGATTTGGGTGACCATGTTGACACAACGCCACTTTGACGAAGAGCTTTCTGACTTGAAGACCAAGCTCCTGCGAATGGCAGGTTTGGCCGAAGATCAGATCGACAAGGCCCTCACCGCGCTAGTCACGCGCGACTCGACCTTGGCCGCCCTGGTCATCAAACGAGACCACGAGGTCAATGCCTTGGATGTGGAAATCGACGAAGAGAGCATTCGGTTGCTGGCCCTCCATCAGCCTGCCGCACGAGA
>JBDTPK010000352.1:0-3980 GCA_039932735.1 Nitrospirota bacterium | reverse complement strand
GGGGAACGTCCTGCGCGGACGAGGCCCCTGCCCCTAGCTTTCGGAGCTCTAAGCCACATGCAGCCATGTCCGAGATCGAGAAGGAAGTGAGGCTGAACATCATGACGCCTCTCGACAGGTGAGTCAGAGCACGAGAGAGTGTAGTAAGTGGAAAAGAAGACTGTCAAGGTGTCGCATTACTCTCCATAGAAATCCGACAGTCCTTCCTCCTGTGTCGTGGGCGTCTGGAGTGGTGGTCGCATGTACGAGAACTCCACGTGTGGGCGGTGATAGTGATCGCAGGCGAAGAAGGCGTCCACCTGGAGGATCATGTGTGCGAGGTCAGTGTCCCGATACGTTCCCCCGCCCAAGCATTCTTTGCATTCCGTACGGATGAAGCGTTCAATATAGGCCGATTCGTTCTTTGTGTACAGGCGGGCAATGCGAGGTCGATCGCAGTCTCGCTGGATTGCGTGGCACATGCCCCTTTGAACTCTGGGCCGCCATCAGGTTGCAGCGCCTCGCCCCGCTCTGGAAACCGCCGCGACATGGCGGTTCGGAGAAAGGCGGCCCATCCTCACTGGTCAGTCCTGGCCGAAACACGACCTCCGTCTCCTTGGTGTAAATAGTGACCCCCGTGAAGGCGAACAGGTGGCCAAACGCCACGGTATCCATTTGGATGATCGCCCGGACGCATGACGCCACCGGGACGATCCCCCGCTTCTGGTTCTTGCACCACATGGAGTAAATCACGTATTTCTCCCCCAGAATCTCATCGATCTTGAGGACCGAGAGCCGAACAGGATACTTCCGCTCCAGGAAATACGCGTCCGTCGATGATTTGGTGATGGACGCGATCGGAATCGGTCTCGCCGCCATGTTCATGCTCTCTTCCACAATACGAAATAGGATGGCCTCACCCTGGCTCGCACCGCGAAATCAAAATGATGCGAAACGCCAGGCGGAGGGGTGAGGGTGTGGTCCAAAGAATAAATCAGAGTGAGGTAGGGCGTTAGACAGGCTTTTGGGCTGAGTGATCAAAAAAGACTCCCGACTCGTTTTATTCTTCCGCGCGACGCGGAATGGTTTCTTTCACCGTTCCCGTATTCAGCTAGGATTGATCCAATTTTCAAGATGGCTATGCTCAGCCATTGCTCTAATTAGCACAGCCCTCCAATGGTTCTTTCCATGAGCATCCTCTCGATCTGCCGCCTGCTTTGCAAGAAATTTCCGGATGTCTTGTCCGCCACTGTCGAGGTAGATGCAAGAGTCTGAGAGTACCTCGGCTATTTCGTCATTGCTCAAGTTATCGTAGCGATCCAAAAGATGAAGTCGCTGAAAATGAGACTCGATAACTTCCCAGATGCTGTTGTCGATGAGGTTTGGACGGACTAAGGCAAATGTAGCACCAACGGCAGTGTACCCCGGTGACTCGTGTAGTGTAGCGGATAGAATTGTGACGTCGGGAAGTGAATCAGTATATGAATGGAGGTATTGACGGTTTCCCGTGACATCGAGCCAGTTGTCAGATTTGGTGGAATTGCAAGTTCCACAACATGGGACTAGGTTAAGTGGATGTACTGCAAACTCGGGAAAGTCTGTAATGGGGACATAGTGGTCAAAGGTAGAATCGATCGTTGTCCCACACATCGGGCAGTACTTTAGTAACCTTGGCGGTTGTGTAGACTTAATGGCAGCTTTGAGCTCAATAAGTGCCTTTGTTGGTCCTTCATAACATGCACGAAGCGTGTCGCTAACTCCTGCACATACTGGATCGGGGACGAGAGTTTGGAGTGATGTCGAAGCTGCCGCTGCCTCGAGCGCTTGGTACTGATTGCTAATCTGCAGGTGAATCCCGACTAATTTGGTGCGGACCGCGTGGTGTTTTCGATCCCTGATTTCAATAAATCTATCGACGTAAAGCGGATATGGAAGAAGTGGTGTCAATTTTTTCATTTAATTCCGTCGGCCATATTGAGCGAGCAAGTAAGCCTGAGCGCTCAGGCTTAGTACTTTACTGAACTTTGCTAAGACAGTTTCGGCAGGCTCAAATATGGAAAGTTCTTTCAGGGTCCTGCGATAGAGGCTTTCGACCTCAATGGTTTCAAAAACATGACGTGTAAGTTCTGTAACGCTTTCACCAAGGCTTTCTAGCTGGAGTGATTCTGCCACCGTTATGTTTTCTGTTCGTCGAAAGACGATAACCCGGTTGGCAGGGATTTCCTGAATTACTACAGGGGAGTGGGTCGCAATGACCGCATAGGAGTCATAATTGCATAAAATATCGGTGAGTACCAAGAACAGACTTGCAACTGCGTTTGGATGCAAATGTGTTTCGGGCTCATCGAAAAGGACCAACGTGTTCGGTTGAATCCAAGCCAAGAGAGCTGTGACGAAGTGGCAAAGTATCGATTGCCCGGAACTTAGGAACGATAGCGCCTGGTCATCATCGCTAGGTGCTGAGATCTCGTTATCCAATCTGGCTGACAAGCTGCCGCTAAGGTCACCAAGGATTGTCTGCATGTGCTTAGTCCATTCCGGGCCATTCCGGGCCATTCCGGGCCACTCCGGGCCACGGTTGCGATTCCGGATGCGTTCTTGATTGCTCAGATAGGTCTCAAACAAGGAGGTTTGAGAGAGAGACCCCCTCTCATTTCGTATGCCGCAGTAAATATAACTGCTCGAATCGTCAGAGGGTGGACGCTTAAACTTGTCAAAGGCACTGTAGGAGATTGCAATGATGCGATTGAATAGGGGACGTCCATCTGGAAACCGATTTTCTCGCTCAGCAATTCTCTCTGCGGATGTGCGTGAGATCTGGGCGAGATCTTCGCCGAGGCTTGAAAGGAATCTAGTTTTCCCAACCGCATTTCTTCCTATGATGCCAATGACCCTACCTGGGAGGGCATCGCTTCCGTCAAATGCAAATTGGACCTCTACGGGCTGATCTGCGCCCTCTACTTTGCCCAAGTACCTAAATGAGAGTTGCTCGCTAAAAGGCTCTCCTAGTGCCCAAGCACGACCGAATTTCCTCGCGCGGTGTGCTCCGTTGTTTCGCATAAGGGCGTTGCGAAACGCCGTTGTTGTTTCGAACGGTTCAGCAAGGATGGGTTGCCATGCGATATCTCTTAGTGCGACAAGCACACCATCTACTTTTTCAGCGAATAACTCCCGCAAGTTCTTGTAGTAGTCGTCTTGTTGTCCGAGCGATATAAAATGGTCGCCTAGTTCCAAGAATGTGGTGGGTAATAGCGTGGTGAGTGCGACCACAGGATCTTGGGACTCTGATCTCTCACGTTGAAGTACTTTCACTGGTCCTATCACATGCTTCTCTCCATCTTTATCGATGAAGGTCAGGGCAAAGTTAACCTTGTGACCAAAGTCATCCCAGTTATCAGTCTCAAGGATGAAGACCGAGCGAGGGTTCCCGGTAGGCTTCTGGCGATGAGGTGTAACACGAAATGTGTGATTCGAAGGCATTTAAGCTCCGTTCAGCGTCTGAAGAATTACTGAATAAGGCAAATGCGGACCGCCTTCGAGAGACCTGGTTTGATTTGAGACAAAGAAACACGGACATTCTATGTTTTCCTCGTCAGTCGGTCTAGGCTCATGTGTGGCTGTTCACCAAACACTTATTTCAATCCCCTCCGCCAATATCAGAAGAGTGGCCTGACGGGTTCCCATCGTGCGCGCGTTCAACGAGGGGAGTCTGCAACCGCGCGTTGCACGAGCACAGAAAACCATCTGGTCTATCCTCACATATTTTCCTTAAGCTCTCCCGCGTTCTTTGTCCGGGAATGGCACCCGTGCTGGGCTTAATGCGGCCATCGAGCGAGCACATTTTGATCGTGCGCGCTCTGGGAGCAAGAGACCAGCACAAGTGCCATTCCTCATTCACTGCTGAATTGCGGAGAGCCGCCACTCCCCTTCTTGGATTCGCATGAAGGTCCAGGCCTCGCCGGATTCGGTCGGTATCTCTTCGCTGCCTTCGACGAGATAGC
>JBDTPK010000351.1:0-3983 GCA_039932735.1 Nitrospirota bacterium | reverse complement strand
CGGCCATTTCCGGCTGTTCGATTTCCGCTTCCTGAAGCAAGGGAACCGCAGTGGGACCGATGTCGATGAGTTTCCTGCGGATGGTCCGGACGATCTTCTCGTCCTCATCAGCCAGTAACCGGATCAGAGCTCGGATTTGGCTTTCGTTTGTCAGCATGGTGGAACTCCTCGAAAGCCCGCCCATTAACCCATCGCCCGGCGGAATACTTTGGCACTCCCGTAGAGACACAGTGCGTCAAAAATCACCATGACGACCACCACCATCCCAACATGGGGGAGTGCATCAGTCCAGCCGGAAAGGATCAATGGCCGCACCGCGTCGATCGCCCAGGTCATCGGGTTGAACCGCGCCAGGAACCCCATCCACGCAGGCATTCCAGCCAGAGGCACTAGCGCTGAACTCAAGAAAATCGCCGGGAGCGACAGGAATCCAAGGACCGAAAAGAAATCGCCGTGACTTTTCACAGAAAAGGCCATCGCCATGGAAATCGCCGTGAGACCCACTCCAAAAAGCATCCCGATCATCAGAATTGTCGCGATACCGAGGAGCCCCGTCACTGGCTGGACACCAAACAGAAAGGCCACCCCAAGAATCACGAGCACTTGGAGCGACGTAATCGTCATGACAAAGATGAAGCGGCTCAGGATCACCGAGCTCCGATGGATCGGCGTGGTCATCAGCCGTTCCAGAAACCCATTCTCCTTATCGAACAGCAGATCGACACCCCCGGCGAGTCCGTTGTTGAGCACGGTCATCACGACCACGCCGGCCGTCAGGAAGCTGATGTAGTCCGGGGCCTGCATCACTTGCACATCCGTGGCCCGCTGGAACAGGTTGCCGAAGAAGATCAGCCAGAACAGCATCGGCTGCACGAGCGTGAACAACATGCTGAATTTCTCGCGGCTGAGCCGCCGGACCCACCGCATCGTCAACGCATGAATTTCTTGCCAGTACTGCGCCACTCTCTCTCCCTATGCTGTCTGAATGTCTTGAACCGATTCGGTCATGGACCGCCCCGTATGGGTGATGAACACATCGTCCAGCCTCGGCCGGTGGTACTCGATAAACTCCAGCTGGCAGTCCAATCGGTTGGCGGACTCGAGAATCGCGGGGAGGGCCTTCTCGGGCGACTCGACCCGGATATCCAGGCCGGTCGGCGTCGCCTTGACTGCCCGCATCGCGGGTTGTCCCGTCAACGCAGTGACCAATGTGGAGATCTTCGTTTGGTCCTTCAAGGTCAAGGACACGATATCGCCGCCCAGCCCGATCTTCAGCTCAGTCGGCGATCCGAGCGCCTTGATTGCTCCCTTGTCGATGATGGCCAACCGGTCGCAGAGCTGGTCCGCCTCATCCAAATAATTCGTCGTCATCACGATCGTCATGCCGCGCGCCTTCAGCATCCGCATATAGTCCCAAATTCGGAGCCGGCTCTGCACATCCAAACCCAACGTCGGCTCGTCGAGAAACAAGATCTTGGGGTCCGGCAAGAGACCACAGGCAATGTCGAGTTTCCGCTTCATTCCTCCGGAGTATGTTTTTGCCGGACGATCCGCAGGTTCTTCCAGCTCCACGAGCTTCAGCAGTTCGGCAATGCGCTTCGTGGCTTCAGCCTTCGGCAAGTGATACAGCGCGCCAAGGAGTTCGAGATGTTCCCTGCCAGTGAGAAAGCGATCGATAGCCCGTTCTTGAGGCACGTAGCCGATGAGTTGCCGGACGACATCCGCCTCGCGCACCGTATCGTGGCCTAAGACGCTCGCCGTGCCTGACGTCGGCGTCAGCAGGGTGATGAGCGTCCGGAGCGTCGTGCTTTTCCCCGCTCCGTTCGGCCCAAGCAGACCAAACACTTCACCTGAATAGACCTCAAATGACAGATCGGAGACAGCCATATGGCCATCGAAGGTTTTCGATAGATGAGACACCTGAATCGCGATGGCGCGATCCATCAACCCCAGCCCTTCGCACCAGATTGATCGTGTATCATGAATTCGATGAGGTCACTCAGTCGGCGGGCCTGTTGATGGAGACTGTCTGCTTCCAACAGAAACTGCTTTTCCAGGGGTGTACACTCCAAGTAGGTGGACAGGGTATTAACGAAAATCTCATCGCTGACCTCTTCTCGAAACAGCTCCTGCCATGTCGGCGCGTCGTCGCGGGATTGGAGATAGGACTCCAGGGTGGTGAACAGGCGTCGGCGGACCGCGGGATCCAGCGACGTCTCTGTGCCCCGAACCGTCACTGCAATCGTGGCTTCACGATAGGCCTTGTCGTACCACTCGCTCTCAATCGCAAACCGTTCCAGCCCTTGCAGCAGGATGTTAGATCGACCATCGGCCAATGGCTGCACACTCGCTAATCGACCGACACAGCCCACTGAGAACACGGGCGGATGGCCATAATAATCCGTTTCCCATCCCTCTTTGAGCAGAGCCATACCGATGCACTGCCCGCTCAACGCCGCATCCGCGACCATGGTGCGGTAGCGTGGCTCGAAAATATGAAGAGGGAGATAGGTCTTGGGGAACAGCACGACATTCGGAAGCGGAAACACCGGAATTCGAGCCGGAATGGGAAACGGCGTGCCCGCGTCACGCTGATTACGTTCCGGTTGTTCTCGCTCGTGTTCGGTGTGCATCAGTCACGATAGCTGATGGCCGACAAAGTTGTCAACGGAGCAAGACGTGCATCGCCCACCCAGTGAGTCGATGAAACCCCCTATCAACACAGGAGATTTGTGCCACCAGTCGAAGCATGCTATAAGCGCATGAGACAACACCTTCACCTCACGGACGGTCCATCGCCCATGCACACATTGCCTCGACACCTCCGATACATCTTGCTCCTTGCGAGTAGTCTGGCGGTCGTTGTGCCAGGACTCGCAGGCGATACGGCACAGGAATTCCGTCTTGCTACTGAAGGCTATCGATACGGTTTCCCTCGCGATCACGGGTCGCACGAAGAGTTTCGCACTGAATGGTGGTACTACACTGGTCAGGTCACGGCGAAGGACGGTCGGCCATTCGGCTATGAACTCACCTTCTTCCGTCGTGGCATGCCGCGCGAGCAGACGAAAACCCTGCCGTCACAATGGGCCGTCACGCACTTATACATGGCCCATTTTGCCATCAGCGATCTCCGCAAGGACCGGTTTCACTATGCAGACAGAATGAGCCGAGCCGGTTTGGGCAAGGCCGGTGCGGCGCAGGACCGGCTCCACGTCTGGATCGATCGGTGGAGCGCCGAATCGCCGTCGGCCGCTCCCGGCACACAGGTCCTCGAGGCCGCAGAGGGCGACATGGCCCTCCAACTCACGGTCTCGTCGGAGAAACCACCGGTCGTACATGGCACCGGCGGGATCAGCCACAAAGGTCCGCTCACAGGACAAGCCTCCCACTACTATTCCTTCACCAAACTGGCCACCACCGGCACCCTCACGGTGGGGAATGAGTCGTTCGACGTGACCGGCACGAGCTGGATGGACCATGAGTTCGGGTCCGCCGATCTCGACAAGGATCTGGTCGGATGGGACTGGTTCTGTCTACAGCTCGACGATCAAAGAGAACTCATGCTCTATCGACTCCGCCGGGCAGACGGCTCGGCGGACCCCGCCTCAAGCGGCACGCTCATCGATCGAGACGGACAGGGGCACCATCTTTTGCTTGCAGACTTCACACTCGAACCAACGAGTTATTGGACCAGCCCTACGAGTAAGGCCCGTTACCCGCAGCGCTGGCGCTTGACCATTCCTTCACAACAGCTCTCACTGGAACTCGTGCCCCGCATGGCAGAGCAAGAACTCTCCCCCAAACGCAGCACGCAAGTGACCTACTGGGAAGGCGCCATCGAGACAACCGGCACGGCGCAGGGAAAGCCGATTCACGGACAGGGCTATATGGAACTGACCGGCTATGTCGAACGGATCATACAAAAGCTCTAGCCTGAATAATTCATGACTCTGGCAAGAAAAAAACCATCGAGGCTCCAT
>JBDTPK010000350.1:0-3998 GCA_039932735.1 Nitrospirota bacterium | reverse complement strand
ACAACCGCTGCCGCATGTCACGCAGGAAGACAGAGCGACCACATCGGAGCCGCGGGAAAAGGCCGCCGCCGCCGCCCAGGAAACCTACAGAGACGCAGCTTGTTCGATGGAACGCATGTTTGAAGAGTTGGAGGCAGGAATCGTCCCTCGAGCAGATACGTTAGGGATAGTCGTCGCGAATGTACTCTCGCGTGTCCTGGCTGATGGCACCTCCATGCTCAGTCTCCTCTCTCTTCAAAAGATGAAACGGTTCGATCGCACGTTGGCCTCACACGCACTCGATGTCTGCATCCTCTCGCTCATAGTCGGGCAGACCTATGGGGTGGCTGAGAAAGAACTGGAAACGCTCGGCGCCGGCGCGTTGCTGCATGACATCGGCTATGTCCGATTACCGCGAAATCTGTACCGCAGAATCCACGACCTTACGGAGCAAGAATGCATGATGATGCGCCAGCATCCTGCGCTGGGACTGGCGATGTTACGAGACGCACAAGAGGATAGGGACACGGTCGTCCGGATTGTGTCCGAACATCATGAGAGCATCAATGGAAGCGGGTTTCCGAACAAACTCAAGGGAGCCTCCGTCTCAGTCCTAGCGCAGCTGGTCGGCCTGGTAGACGCCTATGACGGCATGGTGAGTCGCCGTGGAGGCCAGCCCGCGATGTTGCCGCATGATGCTATCCGACAGCTGTTTCATCTTGGGGATACAGGACAGTATGCAACGGATTTAATCCAAGCCATGATCGGCAGTCTCGGCGTGTACCCGATCGGCAGTCTGGTCCTCTTAAATACCGCAGAACAGGCGGTGGTGGTGGGGATGAATCACACGCAGCGACTTAAACCGGTCATAAAAGTAATCACTGGGTCACACGGAGGATCATATCTCACGCCGATTCGCGTCGATCTTGGAGCCCAGGCAGCAGCAACGTCAGCGCGGACCATCACAAAGGTGCTGGATCCCCTTCATGAACGAGTAAATGTGGCCATGTTCCTTGACGGTATTCACGAAGAGGCGGTCTGATGAAACCTACAGAAAAGATTCGCGCTAAGGTATCTGACCCTTCGAGATCACCCGTCCCCCATGATCTCATGAACCCTGCGGTGCTGGATACGCTCCCGATCGGAGTGGTGTTGCTCAACAGTCAGTTTTGTATCCTGTCTGTGAACGCGGAAGCTGCTCGCCTGGTGGGACGATCGGCGGAGTCCTGCTTATCGAAACCGCTTCAGGAAGTATTGTTACAGCCAACTGGCGCATCCGGCCACCACATCGCAACGCGCATTCAAGAGTCCCTTCGCGATCGTCGCCCCATACAATCAGCCCAGACGACGGTCACAGGACCCAGACACGAATCACATCTGGTTGAATGGAGCTTTGCCCCGCTGGATTCCGGCACAGACGTCGGCGGAGTGTTGACGATACGGGATCTGACTCGCGAGAGAGAACTGCGGCAAGATTGCGACCGCCTGTCACGGGTTGCAGAAGAAAGTCCGTCCCCGATTATCGAATTGGACTTCGATGCGAATCTCGTCTATGCGAACCCCGCGATGACAAAATTGCTCCAGCGGTTTGGCTATGATGCGAACGGATTTCCTGCTGTATGCCCTGGTGAGCTATCGCAGCTCGTTCGCCGCTGCCTCGAATCAGGCCAGGAGATACGGGGGGAGGAAGTCTGCGTATCTCAGGTAAGCTTCACATGGATTTTCTGCCCAGTCCCCTCGCATCAATTGGTTCGGGGTTATGCGGTCGATATGACCGACGTGACGGTCGCTCAGGAGGAGCTGCGCCAGGCAGCGAATCATCTTCAGAACAGCAATCGTCAATTGGATCAGGCCCTCCAAGACTCGCAGGATGCCGCTCGCGTAAAGGCGTCGTTCCTAGCGACCGTGAGCCACGAATTGCGAACGCCGATGAACGGAGTCATCGGAATAACGGATCTGTTGATGGATACGAAACCTTCGGAGGAACAACAATCCTACATCGAAATCATTCGACAATGCGGCGAGACCTTACTCAGCTTGATCAACGATATCCTTGATTACGGCAAGATCGAAGCAGGAAAACTGGAGCTGGAATGTATTGACTTCGATCTTCGCACGACGGTAGAAGCTGTCTTGGGTCAATTCGAGGAACGGGCGAAAACCAAAGGACTGGAAATTACCGGACAGGTGCACGCGTCCGTACCGACCGGGCTGCGGGGCGATCCGGGACGGCTTCGTCAGATTCTCACGAACTTCGTCGGCAATGCGATCAAGTTTACGGAACAGGGTGAAGTGACGGTTCATGCCTTTCTTGAGAAGGACCTGGTCGATGCGGTGGTCGTCCGATTCGAAGTCTCAGATAGCGGAATCGGAATCCTCCCAGAGGTACAAACACAGCTGTTCCAACCGTTTACGCAGGCTGACAGCTCCACCTCACGCAAATACGGGGGGACGGGTTTAGGACTCGCGATTTCAAAGCAGCTCGCCGAACAAATGGGCGGCGGCGTCGGCATCAGCAGTCGACCGGGGCACGGCAGCACCTTCTGGTGCACCGCCCAATTCCTCAAACAAACGACTTCTCCTTTGGCCATCATGCCATCGGCCGAGTTGACCGGACGCCGCGTCCTGATCGTCGATGACAATGAATCGAATTGGATCATTCTCCATCATATGGTTACGGGATGGGGCATGGTGGACGATCAAGCCCAGGATGCCGCCTCAGCCATAGCGCTGATTGAGCGGCAGGCAAAAAACGGGATATCGTACGATGTGGCCATCGTCGATATGTTGATGCCGAATACGGATGGCTTAGAATTCGCCGAGGAGATGAAGGTTCATCCCATTGGCTCCCTCGTCCGTCTTGTCATCCTCACCACCTTCATTCAGCTAGGGCATGCGAAACTCGCGCGTCAAGCCGGATTCGTCGCCTATCTCATCAAACCGGTCCGCCACGATCAACTCTCAAATTGTTTGAAAACCGTGCTGGGATTGCCAGGACCACTGAGTGAGGGGACGTCGCCAACGGTTACCACACCTGCGCTGCCGCCCATTACGCGACACACTCTCGCAGAAATAGAATCGGCGCCACGCATTCTAGTGGCTGAAGATAATCTCATCAATCAGAAACTGACCGTTCGCATGTTAGAAAAAATCGGCTACCAATCGGATGTCGTGGAAAATGGTCAAGAAGTGTTGGCCGCATTGGCCCATGGCTCCTATGCTTTGGTTCTGATGGACTGCCAGATGCCCATTCTTGACGGATTCGAGGCGACCCGGCTCATTCGCCAACGCGAAGCGGCCGTCAAAGACTCCGGGGCAGGCGACTCCTCCGACCCACACCATATTGCGATTGTCGCATTGACGGCCAATGCCATGAGCGGGGATCGAGAACGCTGTCTCGCAGCCGGTATGGATGACTATCTCACGAAACCTTTACGGAAGGACGATCTCAAGAGAGTCCTCGATCGGTGGATTTCTCTGCCCGTTCATCCGCAGGTCGCACATCCCATCGATGCAGACGCCGGTGCGGATGGAATAGACACTGAGGCTCTTCCAGTCATCTTCGATGTGGCTGCGATGTTACGAAACATCGGAGGCGATAGGGGGCTCTTGGAGCAGCTGGTTGAGCTATTTCTTCAACGCTATCAACCCATGTTGGAGACGATCCGCACTGCCTTGGCCGACAGAGATCAAAAAGCCGTCGAACAGGCCGCTCACGCGCTGAAAGGGACTGCAAGCAATCTATGTGCATCGGAGGTGGTATTGTCCGCGGGACAATTGGAAGCGCTTGGACGGCTTGGTACTCTGGTTGAGGGCCCGACGATCTATGCTCAGCTTGAAAAATCCATGTTTCGCCTCGTTCGACTGCTAGAAAATCGAGGCCGACGTCAACGCAACATCAGAAGGCCTGCTGCATAAAAAACCCATGACGCGCAAAAAGTCCGAATCCGGAAATGAATAACTCGGCGGTTTCAAGTTCCAAGTGCAACGGGTGAATGAGGGCGCAGGTGCGCGTAGAC
>JBDTPK010000349.1:0-4003 GCA_039932735.1 Nitrospirota bacterium | reverse complement strand
GATCATAGCGGGCCTCCCGTCGGCATCTGCTCACGGAGCAACTCTGACTTCAGGGAATAACTGCCTTGCGTCACCACTTCGTCTCCCGCATCCAGTCCGGTTACCACCTGGATGTACTCGCGTGAGGCCTGGCCAAGGGTCACTTCACGAGATTCGAAACGACGCACTCCCCGCACCACGAAGACAACCGTCCGGCTGCCCACCTGCTGCACCGCTGTGCGCGGCACGCTCAAGACGGCTTGCTCGTCCGTGACCACACTGACCTCGGCGAACATCTCAGGCCGCAACTGGCGGTCAAGGTTGGCCACATCGGCACGCGCCATCACGGTCCGTGTCGTGGGGTCGATCACCGCGCCCACATAGGTAATGGGGCCGTGAAACATCGTATCCGGATAGGCCGACACCCGCACTTCGAGGGTGAGGCCGGTCTTTAACAGACCGGCCTGTTGCTCCGGGAAATCGGCGCGCACCCAGACGGTCGAGAGATCCGCCACCGTGAACAACATCGTATTGGGGTCGACGACTTCGCCGATGGTGGCGTTCCGCTCGATCACGTCTCCGATAAAGGGGGCTCGCAGGGAGACTTGCGCAACCTCCGCATGAGGCAATGTCTTGGCTGCCAGCCGCTGGATCTCCCGCTCCGTCATGCCGAGTAAATGCAGCTTTTCTTCCGCTTCGTACAGATCGGCTCGCGCGTGCTCATGGTCGGCGTCACGCCGTTGCTGTTCACCCGCGCCGATAGCGCCACGATCCAGCAGCGCTTGGGCCCGTTCGAGCGCCTTTTTCGCCACGCTCAGCGTGATCTTCGCTTTGCGATACTCCAACTGGGCTTCTCCATAGGCGGGGCTATCGAGCAGGAGAAGCCGGTCGCCTTTCTTCACGCGGTCGCCAAGGTTGGCGTAGACAGCCACGATACGGCCTGGGACTCGCGCGCTGAGATGCGCTAATCGATTCTCGTTGGGCAGGATCTTCCCTGCCTGGGCCTTAAGGACCGTCCGGATCGGACGGAGCGCGACGCGAGCTGTTTGGAGACGCATGAGGGTCGTGCTCCCCTCCGGCAATTCGAGGACACCGGGCTCAGCAGATGATGTGGCCGCCGGGGCGGGCGGCTTCGGCGCGTCTTCTTGCTTCGACTCACACGACAGCTGCATGAGGGCGACCATGAGCACCAGGGCGACCCGTAGAGGAATCAATAACGGAGGCATCACGAAGCGAGTGCTCATGGCAACCCTCCTACCGCCCGTTCCAATCGGGCCAGCGCAATGGAATGATCGGCTCGTGCCTGGGCATATTCGAGCAGGGTCTGGCGGTACACGCGCTGCGCATCAATAACTTCGAGCAAACTCGCCACGCCATGGCGAAAACTGAACTGGGCGATGTCGAGCGCTTCTTTAGCTTGAAACAGAAGTCCTTGTTCGAAAACTTGGATCTGTGCTTGCGCTGTCCGCACCTCCTGAAAAAACTGCGTGATGGTCTGCTCCAGTTCCTGCTGCATCCGGGCCCGCTCGGCTTGCATCTGTCGATGCGCTCCCATCGCCGCGCCGATTTCTCCCTGTCGGCGATACCAAATGGGCAGCGGCACGCTCAGCCCCGCTATCAGGGATTCATCGCCGGCTTCCCGATGATACTGGCCCATCACCGCCACGTTCGGCATGCGCGATGCGCGTTCCTGTTCGATCGTAAATTCGGCTTGCTCAACCACGTGCTGCTGTCGGCGGAGTATCGGATGCTGTTCGAGCGCCTGAGCTGTCAGCTGGCCAAGGTCCAGCCCCGACCTGACCGTTTCAAAATCTCCTTGGATGGCAAATCCCTCCCCCAGGGCCTTGCCCGTGACCGTATTGAGTTTCGCGCGGGCCACGAGCAGCGCATTGTCCGCTCTCGCCAGATCTTTTTTGGATTTCTGGAGTTCGACGGTCGCCTTGACCAACTCGAATTTCGGCGCCTCCCGCGTGCTCACACGCGCATGCACCAATCTCACCAGATCTTCGACCGTCTTCAGGTTTTCCTTCCCAAGCTGTGCCTCTTGCTGCGCGAAGAGCAATTGGAAAAACGCCCCTTTGACATCACCCATGACCTTTACTTTTGTTTCGTCCATGCCGGCGAGGGCGCCGGCCAATCCCGCGTCGGCCGCACGTTGTCGAGCCGAGCGCTTTCCCAGCCACTCGAATGGTTGCTCCACGGTAATCGTCCGTTCGGTGACGGAGACCCCAGTACTGGGATCTCGAATCGATCCGCGGCCAGCCAAACCCGTGATGGTGGGGTTCAGGTAGGCGCCAGCCGTAACGCGCTGGCCCTGACTCTGCTCAAGGACTGCTGCCGCCCCGCTCATCACGGGATTGTGTTGGAGCGCAAGCTGTATGACCTGGTCAAGTGTGTATTCGGACGAGCTGAGTTCGGTTGCGTAGCCAGGCATGGCCACGATCACCAATCCAAGCAAAGCTGGGACCGTACAGATGAGTATAGATTTCATACTGAGCCTCCCCCATCGGCGCCCATGACCACTCGTCTCCGTCATAATACGAGACGGACGTGGAGCGCCGACAACATAGATCGAAGCGTTATGAGGTGTGAACAGACGCGATCAAACGAGAGGGGGAGCGCGGGAGGAAAGACTGGTCGTGAGGAGAAGATTGGTCAGCGAAGGACTGGGTTGCGGCTGCCACACGGCAGAAGGTCGCGTGGGCGGATGCGCATGGAAGGACTGTGCGGCCACATCCAGCGCGGTGCCTTTGCCGACTTGCGGCTCGAAAGAAGACGCGAGAACAAATTTGATCTCGAAGTGCTCGGACCCATGGAGAGGTTGCGGAACCAGATGAAGCGTACAGCGGGATTCGTCGTTTGCGATCGAGGCATGGTCATAGACTGAGAACTCACAGTCCAGGTCCGGGGAAAAAACAGTATGGACGGTCCCTCCATGCCTGTGGTCTTCTGCCCCATGGCGATGGTCGGCCTCTGGATGGATATGGACCAATGGCGCGGCAAACAACCATAGGGACACCCATATAAGGACCATCACCCGAGAATACGATGGCTTGTCACATATCCGTAGCATTGAGTATTCACCCTAGCACAGTTCCCCTGTCCCATCAATCAACTGATCCCTTCTCTGCCTACTCCATAGGGACTAGGTTCATCTGGTGAATTTCGTTCGATCATAGACACGAGGCAGATCAAACAATCAGATAACGGTCTTCTTATACTGGAGGGCTGTTTCAGCGTCCTGCTCGACGCACGAAGGGCGGGAGAAGCACAGCCACTCCCGCCCTCATTGCCGGTCACACCCTTCGCTACTTATTCGGCTGCGGGGTATAGCGCAGGTAAGGCTTCACGGTCTTAAAGCCCTTGGGGAAGAGCGTCTTGGCTTCAGCGTCGTTCACGGCCGGAGTGATGATGCAATCCTCTCCGTCCTTCCAGTTGGCTGGTGTCGCCACTTTAAACTTTGAGGTCAGCTGAAGGGAATCGATCACCCTCAATAATTCATCGAAATTTCGCCCACATGAAGCTGGATAGGTCAATGTGAGCTTGACCTTCTTATCGGGTCCGATAATGAACACCGACCGGACAGTCATGTTGTCCATTGCATTGGGATGAATCATGTCGTAGAGCGTTGCGACCTTCTTGTCAGGATCGGCAATGATCGGATAGTTCATCGTTGTCTTCTGCGTCTCATTGATGTCGTTGATCCAGCCCTTGTGTGAATCCAACGGGTCGACACTGACCGCGATAACTTTCACGCCCCGCTTCTTGAACTCCGGAGTAATCTTGGCAACGGTCCCCAGCTCGGTGGTGCAGACAGGGGTATAGTCTTTCGGGTGCGAGAAGAGAATCCCCCACCCACCGCCCAACCACTCGTGAAAGTTGACGGTTCCTTCGGTCGTCTCTGCTGTAAAATTCGGTGCCTCATCTCCCAGTCGAAGTGCCATAGTGACCTCCCTATTCAAGCCAATGAATCGACTCGCCATCGCGATACGATACTGTTCTTCCTAGACGAAGTGCAAGGGGA
>JBDTPK010000348.1:0-4006 GCA_039932735.1 Nitrospirota bacterium | reverse complement strand
CCCATCCATTTACCATTCACCACTCACCATTGGACATTCTGCCAGGCACAGGAGACACATGATGAACACCGTCCGCACGACCTCACGCCGACACAGTGTATTGAGCGTATTTCTTCTCGCAATATTGGCCGGCTGCGCCGCGCTTCCCTCCGCTTCTGTGATGACAAATGTTCCTTCTAATCGACTGAGTCATGACGCCTATACGAGTCCTGACGGAGGATACAGAGCCACCCTCCCACACCTCAAAGCGGGCGCCAAGGTTGAAGAACACCAAGTCGGCACCGACACACATGGCGTCCGCTTTAGCGATGCCTCAGGAACGGCCTATCGCGTACTCCGCATTGACAACACCGACACGAAGTTCACCCTAGAACAGATCTCGGATCAGTCCAAAGTCGGTGAGTTCTTCTGTGAAAACCGCTATGTACACTCAGATCGTGGAACAGAATTACGGCTGGTTGGACTCCGGAAGGAAGGGAGTCCACTGGTCTCCCGAAAAAAAGAGGGGGACCTCTTGGTCGCACGAAAGGAGGATTTATACAGAGCGGACAGTATTTTCGCGCAGGGTATCTATCTGTACGAGATCTCTGCCGGCGTCACGGCCTCGCAGGGACAATCAGAGGATGCCCTCTTCGAGGAAGCGAAAAGACACCTCGATGAGTTTTTGGAGGGGGTCAGCATTAAATAGAACAGTTGGAGCATGCCCGTCTGGGTCCAAGAAATGCCACAACCCATTTCGCGGCGCATGGCGGGAATCTGGCTCATCTGGTCTTGCCGGTTTGTGTGGTCCGACGAACGAGAGAGACAAGACGAACCCAGGCACCAAATAGACCGCCCTCGACTCCCGTCGGCATCGTCCATTTTATCGCTGCATAGACTCACGACACCTCGATTCGCGCACCCTTGCCTACCTGGAGGAGACCGGCGGCGGAGGCTTCTTTCAGAAAGATTTCGAGCGCGCCGGCGCTGTTGATGAGTGCGGACAACTTCTCTGCCAACGCCTCACTGTAACTATTCACCAACCCTTCAATGATCTGCCCGCCGATCTGAATGCGCGGTTGCCGACGCTTTATGCTCAAACAGGCCTCCTCAAGATGGACCGGCATGAGGTTTGACATAAGATTTCCAAATCGATCCACGTAGACAATCTCGCCGACCAAGGTCCCCTGTTCCCAGTGCGGTTCGGAAATGGGAAATGTCCGGTAATCTCCGATGACCGGCCCGTAAGACTCAAACGGTTCGTGCCTTGCGAGCCTGCCAGCAACTGGAGCAAAGAGATCCCGACCGTCGAACGTATGCCCTGGCGACTCGCGTCGAAACTTCCGCTGGTCGATCTCGCGCACCTCAACCGGCTGTTCGTCGTCGAATATGTAGCTGAGCACTCCGTTGTCCGGCGTCAAGAAATAGTACCGTACACTCTTGACCGCAATGGCCCGCCGCCCGCTACCGACACCAGGGTCGACGACCACGACATGGATCGTGCCTTCTGGAAACTCACGATAGCAGGACTTGAGGGCGTATGCGGCTTCGTCGATTCGGTGCGGAGTGATCTGATGGGAGAGATCGACGATCGTGGCGTGGGGATTGATCGTAAGGATCGCCCCCTTCATGCTCGCCACGAACCAATCGCGGTTGCCGAAATCGGTCAGGAGCGTGATGAGTCTCAGAGAGGGCGGCACGCGAGCCAGCTTGTATTTGGCAAGAGGAAAATATCGTGCAGGATGCTCAACTTGGCCGTCCAGCAAGACCGCAGCGAGTGAAGACTGGAGAAAGTATCGACCGCACTTCGTGGGGCCGTTCGTCCATACAAATATATCTTGGCAAATGGAAGAACCCCTCCAGTGCTTCTGTCCTCCGAGGGGTTCCTTCTTAACAATGAGGGTCTGAACGATACGAGAACGAAGCTGGCGGACTTTGTCAGCATTCTGCTAGAGCTCCTCGAAGCGAATCTCCACCACTTCGTATTCGACCATCTTAACCGGTGTCTTGACCTCGACGAAATCGCCGACTCGCTTTCCGATCAGCGCCTTGCCGACCGGAGACTGAATCGAGATACGGTTGACTTTCATGTCGGCTTCATCCTGTCCCACCAGCGTATACTCCCGCTTCGCCTGCGACTCCTGTTCGATCACGAGCACTGTGGCACCGAACACGATGGTCTCGGAAACCCGTCCGGCCGTTTCGATGATTCGGGCATCGGCCAGCTTCGCCCCAAGCTCGATGATACGCGACTCGATGAACCCCTGCCGTTCTTTGGCGGCATCGTATTCTGCATTCTCGCTCAGGTCGCCATGGGCACGAGCTTCGGCAATGGCCTCGATGTTCTTGGCACGCTCGACTTTGCGAAGACGATCGAGCTCTGCTTGGAGCGCCTCGTGCCCCTTTCTTGTAATCGGTGTCGGCATGCTTCCTCCACACTACCATGCTGAATTATGAACCATGACCTCCTACTCAAGGATCACCGTTCCGCGCTTCCGATGCCGTGATATTCCTGCAACGACCGAACTGTGAGTTCTTTCTTGAGGATGGCTTCAATGCCCATGACCGCCGCTCGCGCCCCTCGTATCGTCGTATAGTACGCCAGTCCTTTGTTCAGGGCCTCCCGACGGATCGACAATGAATCAGCATGTGATGACGCAGTACTCACGGTGTTCACGACTAACGCCACCCGCCCATTCTTGATATGGTCCACGATATGAGGACGCCCTTCCTTGACCTTGTACACGGTTTCCGCAATGACTCCATGACTACAGAAATACCCTGCCGTTCCACTCGTGGCTTGAATGTTAAACCCAAGCCGCTGGAGTTGTCGCACGACGTCAAGCGCCGCCGGACGATCACTCTCCTTAACGCTGATGAAGGCCGTGCCTCCCTTCGGTAGCGGTGCTCCAGCGCCTGCTTGTGACTTCGCGAACGCCCATCCAAAATCCTGGTCGATCCCCATCACTTCCCCAGTGGACTTCATCTCCGGCCCCAGAAGGACATCCACCCCCGGAAACTTATTAAAGGGAAAGACGGATTCTTTCACGGACAAGTGCAAGGGAGCCGGAGCTTCAATTAAGCCCAGCTCCGGAAGACTCTTGCCCACCATGGTTTTCATTGCCAGCTTAGCCAGAGGCACACCGATGGCTTTACTCACGAAAGGCACCGTGCGTGAGCCTCGAGGATTGACCTCCAGCACATAAATCGTGTGGTCTTTGATGGCAAATTGCGCATTCATCAAGCCGATGACGCCTAACTCCAGCGCCAAGGCCTTCATTTGCCGACGAATCTCTTCGACGACACTCTGACTGAGCGAATAGGGTGGCAATGAGCAGGCTGAATCCCCCGAATGCACTCCGGCTTCTTCGATATGTTCCATGATCCCGGCGACCACAACGTTCGTCCCATCTGAAATGGCGTCGGCATCGACTTCGATCGCATCCGACAGATACTTATCGATCAGTACGGGATGTTCCGGCGAAGCGTTGACCGACGATTTCATATACTCACGCAAGCTGGGTTCATCGTAGACAATCTGCATGGATCGCCCCCCCAACACATACGAAGGCCGCGCCATGACCGGATAGGCAATCTGCGCGGCGATCCGAAGAGCCTCCTCCACGGACCGGGCCATGCCGCTCTCAGCCTGGCAAAGCCCGAGCTTGGTCAAGAGGGCGCGGAATCGTTCCCGATCTTCCGCGCGATCGATCGCGTCAGGACTCGTGCCCAGAATGCGCACCCCGGCCTTGGATAAGGGCAGGGCGAGCTTGAGGGGGGTCTGCCCACCGAACTGTAACACGACTCCCAGCGGCTGCTCGCACGCAACAATGTTGAGCACGTCTTCCTCAGTCAACGGCTCGAAGTAGAGCCGGTCCGAGGTATCATAGTCAGTACTCACGGTTTCGGGATTGCAATTCACCATAATCGATTCAATACCTTCTTCTCGAAGCGCCATAGCCGCATGGACACAACAGTAGTCGAATTCGATCCCCTGCCCGATACGATTCGGCCCCCCACCGAGGAT
>JBDTPK010000347.1:0-4009 GCA_039932735.1 Nitrospirota bacterium | reverse complement strand
AGCTATGGGCCTTCATGAAAGAACGAAAGAAGTTCTGGCTCTTGCCGATTATTCTGGTATTGGTCTTGCTCGGTTCTCTGATTGTCCTGACACAAGGGTCAGCCGTGGCGCCGTTTATATACACGTTGTTCTAGCAGTTTGCGTAGAAACTGTGTTGGCATGAGAGAACATCGCTGGTCGGTACGTGTGGCATAAGAGGAAAAGACTCCTGCAGGCTACTCAAAATGACCGCCCCCAAGGCCGCAGCGAGTCAAGGGCGAGGCGTTCCCTACGAGGTTCGTTGAGAATCTGAACGATGCGAGAACGCCGCTTGGTGAAGGTGCGGCTTGGCGCACCAGATTTGGGCGGGTGAAAAGATAGACTTTTTCAGTGGCCTGCTAAAGGTGAACGCGTGATACATAGCCTCAAGGCCATAGTCTGGCGCATCTTGGCAGGGCTATATATTGCTTCTGGCACGGGATGGATTCGACATCGTGGGCGAGTCGTCATCCTGACCTATCATAGAGTTGTGTCCGATCGCATGGTGCAGGATGAGCGCATTCAGCCTGGTATGTATGTGCGAGGGCAGTCGTTCGAGGCCCATATCGCCTATCTTCGGAAGCGATTTACGATCGTTTCCTTAGACGAGCTGCTCAATTTGTGGCAGACCAATCGGCTGAAGAGCGATCAGTCCTACTGCGTCATTACGTTTGACGATGGATGGAAGGATAATTATCAATTCGCGTTCCCTGTGCTCATGAAATACCAGATCCCGGCTACGATCTTCCTTGCTACTGATTTCATCGGAACCGCTCGATGGTTCTGGCCGGACCAGATGATGCTCTTGCTGGAAAAAGGTAGGCAGAATACAACGGGCTCGGCTGATCGAAAGGCCGCCTCGACGATATTAGCGGAGACGATCGGCATCACGCTGTCAGAGGCAGACGGGATCTTTAGGCGCGTCGAATCGGGAAACCCAATTGATCCCGACGCCATCATCGAATTGTGTAAAGGAGTGGAGGTGGATAAGGTCCACCAGATTATTGATCGGCTCAGTCGCGCGCTCCACATGGATCTCCCTACGCATCGGGTACTCCTCAACTGGGATGAAGTGCGAGAAATGGCTGGAAAAGGGGTGACGTTTGGCTCGCATTCCGGTTCGCACCAGATCATGACGCAGATTCCACTGTCTGCGGTGAAGACGGAATTGATCGAATCCAGGAAGACCATGCTTGAACAAGGGATTAAGCCGGTACCGGTGTTCTGTTACCCTAACGGGAACTTCGATCGAGAGATTCAGGACCTCGTCAGGGAAAGCGGATATCTTGCGGCAGTCGGATGCGAAGTCGGATTAGAACGGGACAGGCCCAACGATCTGTTTGCACTGAAGCGGATCAGTGTACATGAGGATAGTTCGGCGTCAGTGCCCCTCTTGGCGTTGACACTCTCAGGTTTTCGATAGTTTCGTGTCGATACCATTCGAATCTTGAAGAGAGGGTTCGAGGTGCAACGGTCATGGAGCCAAAGACCTGTGTATTGGTCACCGATGGTCAGGAGCGTTCGGCACTGGCTATTACCAGGGGGTTAGGTCGAGCGGGTATTCCAGTGATTGTCGGAGCTGACACCGCTGGTTCATTGGCCGGAACATCCCGCTATTGTGTCGCAAGATGGCAGTACCCGTCACCGCTTCAGCATCCGGCGAAGTTTATCGCCAGTCTTGTTGAGGCGGTCAGGCGATTTGCTATCACGGGGATCATTCCTCCCACTGATTCGTCCATGCAGGCTGTGGCAGCGCAGAGAGATCAGTTTCGGCCTTCCGTGACCGCAATGCTTCCATCGTTGGAAAGCTATGAAATGGTATCTGATAAGTATCGCGTGATGAAGCTTGCTCAGGAGTTGGGGATACCGATTCCGAATACCGTCTTCGTTCCGAATGGGAATATCGTTGCGGTATCTGATCAGGTGAGGGCCTATCCAGTCGTGGTGAAGCCGGGGCGATCGCTTGTGAAGGTTGATGAGAAGTGGATCAAGACGAGCGTACATTTTGTGTCACATGCTGAAGAGCTGACGGATCTGTATCGCAGGACTCCCTATCTGCAATACCCTTCTCTGATCCAGCAACGCATAGAGGGCGAGGGTCAAGGGGTGTTCGGGCTGTTCAATCACGGGAGGCCTTGCGCGCTCTTTGCTCACAGACGAATCCGGGAGAAGCCGCCTGCTGGGGGCGTGAGTGTGTTTCGAGAAAGCATCGAGTTGCCCAAGCCTATGACCGACTATGCCGTAAGACTCCTGGAGCGGGTGCAATGGGATGGAGTGGCTATGGTGGAGTTCAAGGTGGATCGGCAATCACACGTTCCGATGCTGATGGAAATCAACGGGCGATTCTGGGGGTCGTTACAATTGGCGATCGATGCAGGTCTCAACTTTCCCTATCTGCTCTACCAGGCGATGAATGGCATGCCGGTTACCGTGCCGAATAACGCCTATCGTATCGGCACGAAATCACGGTGGTTGCTCGGCGACCTGGATCACCTGCTCTTGAGACTGACAAAGTCGAACTCGGAACTTCGGCTCGATCCTCATGCGATATCGAGAGGCCGTTGTTTGGCAGAATTCTTCAAACTGTTTCAACATGATCTGCACTACGAAGTTGAATCGCTGAGCGATCCGGGTCCTGCGCTCGCGGAGTATCGAGCCTGGTTCAGTCATTTCAGGAGAACTCGATCATGACTGTAGATAAAACACTAAGCCTGTCGATGCATTGTAAAGCCTTTCTCTATGGTATGCGCGCAGCCTGTGCATACCTGTATAGACGGGCGAACGTGCGACATACGTATGAACGTTGGGGGGTGGTTCGGTTGCCGGACTCCGTGCAATCCGTTCTTTTTGTCTGCAAAGGCAATATTTGCCGCAGCCCGTTGGCGGAAGTCTACTTTCGATCCCTTATCGAGAAGGAGGGTCGACACATCACCGTACGCTCAGCCGGTCTTGAAACAACTCCGGGAAGGCCTGCAGATGCCAAGGCCAAGGCCGTTGCCTTGGAGCATCGGCTGTCACTTGAAGGACATGCAACCACACAGGTTCACAGGGAATTGCTTGACCAATCGGATCTGATTATTGTGATGGAAATCGGCCAGAAAGATCGGATTCAGCGGATGTACCCGAGATCGAAGGGAAAGGTTGTATTGTTAGGACGATTTGATTTTGTAGGGTCTCTCGAAGTAGCCGACCCGTATAGTGGAACCAGAGAAGATTTCCTTTCCTGCTTTCAGCAAGTCAGTCGATGTTGCGACGTCTTGGCTGCAGGACTGGCTGTGAAGAGTCGTCAGCTTGCCATGGGCCAAGCCTTGCCGGTCGATCCGAAGAACACATGACCTCAGGGGAAGAGAAAACGACAGTTCTGCACCTGTCGACCAGCAGTGGACCAGGGGGGGCAGAGCGGATGATCAGCACGCTGACTGCCGAGCTCAACCAGGGCCAATTTCGAGTCTTGGTAGGGCTGTTTCGCCCTGGATGGCTGCAGACAGAGTGTGAAGCTCGTGGGGTGAGGACGTGCGTGATGCCCCTCGGAGGACGCTTCAATCTTCAGTGGTTCCGTGCCTGTTTGCGGCTGCTTCGCAAGGAACAGGTGGCGCTCATTCATGCGCACGAGTTTAGCGCGATTCTGTGTGGTTGGATCGTGGCGATGGTGGCGGGGGTTCCATTCGTGGCGACCGTGCATGGCAAGAACTACTTTTGGGAAAAACTACGCCGAAGAGTGACCTATCGCCTTGTCAGCCGGCATGGCACGATGGTGGTGGTGTCGCAAGATTTGAAACAGTTCATGTGCGATAAAGTAGGTGTTCAAGAAAAACGAGTAGAGGTGATCTATAACGGCGTGGCTCCGGCACAGATGATCACAGATGAAGAGGCTCAGACATGCAAGGCTGAGCTTGGGATTTCAGGGTGCTACCCGGTGCTGGGGATTGTAGGCAGTCTCTATCCGGTCAAAGGTCACAGGTTTCTTCTTGAGGCGATGCCGGAGATTCTT
>JBDTPK010000346.1:0-4018 GCA_039932735.1 Nitrospirota bacterium | reverse complement strand
CGTTTGAGATTAAATCAGGAAAATTAATTGGTTCTACGCACAAACTGTTCCAGCCCCTACTCCCAATCGATTCAAGGCTCTTGAACGAGGCAGACCGTGCCAGTCAAAAAAATCGCACCGCTAAATTTCCAGAAGTTCCTTGCACAAATCCGTAGAGGCAAAACGACGCTGAGGTGCGCGAAGAAGCAGATTCTCTTTTCGCAAGGGGATGCGACGGATACGGTGTTCTGGATCCAGGAGGGCAGCGTGAAGCTGACCGTCGTTTCGCAGCAGGGCAAGGAAGCCATCATCGCGATTCTTGAACCGAATTGCTTTATTGGAGAATCCTGCCTCGCCGGACAGATTGTTCGATCGGTGACCGCGACTGTCATGGAAGACTCCAGTATCCTGCGCATCGATAAAGACGTCATGATCCGTATGCTTCACAAGGAGCCCGCGTTCGGCGAGATGTTTATCTCTTATTTGCTGACGAAGAGTGTTCGCATCCAAGAGGATTTGGTGGATCAACTCTTTAATTCCAGCGAAAAGCGGCTGGCGCGGCTGTTGTTGTTGTTGGCCCACTTCGGAAAAGAAGGTAAGCCGGAGCCGATCATCGCGAAGATCAGTCAAGAAACGCTGGCTGAAATGATCGGCACGACGCGCTCCCGCGTCAGTTTCTTTATGAATAAATTCCGCAAACTGGGCTTCCTAGACTATAACGGCGGGGTGCACGTACACAGTTCCCTCCTCAATGTCGTCCTCCACGACTAGTGGACCTGCGTTTCTCTTTCCATTCGGATATCCGACCTAGCAGGCTGTGGAAGGAAAAACTCAGTGGGATGATCCCAACTGCGCGCGTTCAACGAGGGCCTTCCGAGGCCGCACGTTGCGCGAGCACAGGGATCGTCCCAGCTACCCCACTCTCTTTTCAGCGCCTGCTAGACGAGTGCGTTCAAAGCCACTTCGGCGTTGAACGTCTCCTTACAGTGAGCGTTCTCATGCCATGAATCCCGAAGACTTACAATCCCCGCGCGCGGGCACAGTCACCCGGACGCCTAACAGACCGCAGAAGAACCATGTTGAAAGAGTAGCACTTCGATACTCTGTACGTCCGGGACAAGAAAACAGCAGTCGCGCGGACATTTCCAACATCCTGCTCGTACAACAGGCCTGTGCGGGAACCAAGGCTGAATGAGAACCGATAGGATGATTCGAAGGACTTACTTCACGAAAGAGCGGTGATTGTCGTGGGAATGGCCGTCTCGAAGCCGCTCGTGATGGCGGCCAAGGTAGAAGCCGTTCGCAAGCCAAAGGACAGCAATCGGAACGGCAGCGAACGCCGTTTCGCCGATGGTGAGTCCCGCCGATTGCAATGCGCTCGAGAACCAACTACTGGCCATGTCGCCACCGCGGTGCACGACCGTGTCGATCACGTTCTTCGCCTGATATTTTTCTTCCTTCGACACGACCGTGAACAACGTCTCTCGAGTCGGCTTGGCAATCGCAAACTCCCCGGCTCGCCGCAGGACACCGAAGACCACCAGCACAGCTAAGATCGGCGCCAGACCGAAGACGGAGAACCCCACGACGTTGAACGCCGGGACGAGAACAAGCATCGCCGTCACCCCGAGTCCCGCAAGCAACCGTCCTGTCAGAAACACCTGCGCGAGGACCGTCAGCCCGTTCACGGCGAAATCGATCCACGCGAAAAGCTGGGTGCGCTCCTCAGCGCTGCCCACCACTTGAGGCACGAGCACCATCTGCTGGCTGTACAACGTTGTCGAGAGCACGGAATAACAGGCCAAATAGAGGCAGATACCCAACAAATAACGAGATTGCAGAATCTTTGTGAGACCGATCCAGAGACTCGGTGGCGCGCGCTCATCGACCTCGGCTTTGAGGATCGTGGTGCCCGCTCCTTCCCTGGTGTGTCGAGGGTGCGTTTGAAGAACGGCGAAGAAACAGGTCATGGCTGCCAGCAACAACCCGATGGAGACCAACAACAAAGGCGCCACTCCGAGAAAGGGCACCAGCAACGCGGTAAACAGTGGACCCGCAACAGCCCCGCAGCTCCCACCCGCGGCAATGAATCCGAATAGCCGTCGCGCGGACTCGGTGGAATAGAGATCCACCATGACGCTCCAAAACACCGAGACCACGAATAGGTTGAAGACGCTCACCCACACAAAGAACACCGGAGCCACGGTCGTGAGAGGGAGGTCGCTTATCAGGGCGAGGAAAAACAGAAACAGATTGCTCGAGAAAAAAAGGTAGATCGTTGGAATCAGCCGGCGAACCGGGAGACGTCCGGCAATCCAGCCGAAGAGCGGCACCAAGACCAACATCGAGACGAATACGGCGGAAAAGAGCCACGGCAGGTTCTGCGCACCCGCTTGGACGCCCATTTCATCGCGCACCGGTCTCAAGATATAGTACGAAGCCAGCAGGGTGAAGAAGTAGAGAAACGACCAGAGAAGGGCGCGCAATTCTTGGCGGTTGACGGGGACAAACCGGCTGAGGATATGATGGAACGATGATAGAGTGAGAGACGGCATTCGGGTAGGTTCGAATGCAGCGACTATACAGGAAGCGGATGTTGGAAGCTACTTACGTGTAGGAGAAGAGAGACCAAGCCATTTGTCGAGACACGGCGTGAACGTGGGCTGATCGCTGTGTCGTCGCGGTGTCTTGTGCTTTGAAAAGAATCGCTAAAATCTTCAGCTTTACAACGACCAACTTGAGCAGCGGCAAAGGAATCTGTTCGAATCATTGGCCTTCTGTCACTACGAAATCAGCGAACGGTAGATGCTCCCCCGGCTAGGCCCACCACACTCTCTCTAACACTTTCAACCACTTGCGATATCGGCTGACAGAACTCCATGGTATTTCTTTCACACACATGATCATTCTTAATACAGCTGTAACATTGGAGGTCTATCCTCTCATCGGATGACTCAGGTCCATGAGCGTCTCACTGTAGCCTCGAACGGCTCTGCCGATCACCATATGACAACCCATGCGCCCAAGAAGATACTTGTCGTCGAAGACGAAGCAGACATTGCTCAGTTGGTGAAGCTGTATCTTGATAAAGATGGATTTCGAACGACGATCGTCTCAACAGGTAGCGAAGCCCTCGCGATAATCAAGACCCATCGCCCCGATATGGTCATTCTGGATCTCATGCTTCCTGAGATGGACGGATTGGAGATCTGCAAGAAGATCCGCACGGCACCGGACACTGCCTTGCTCCCTGTCCTGATGTTGACCGCCAAGGCCGAAGAGTCCGACACCATCATCGGACTCGAACTGGGAGCTGATGACTATGTCACCAAGCCGTTTAGCCCAAAAGTGTTGGTCGCACGAGTCAAAGCTCTGTTCCGACGATTAGAGCGAACCCACGACCCGAAGCAAACATCCTACACCTACGGTTCGCTGGTGATGGATCTCTCACGACACGAAGCGCTCGTCGAAGGGAAGGAAATCCCCTTGACCGCAAAGGAATTTGGATTACTTGAACAACTTTTGCGTCACCCTGGCCGGGTCTTGACTCGCGATGTCCTCTTGAATGCGGTGTGGGGCTATGACTACTACGGCACCACCAGAACTGTGGACGTACATATTCGCCGACTGAAGATCAAAATCCCGCTACTCGACGATGCGATCATCGCGGTCAAACCCCTCGGATACAAACTGTCTGATCAAGTCCCTGAGAAGTAGCTGAATCGCGGACCCTTCTTCTCTCATCCCGCCATCCCCAAGGGAATGAGTTTGCCGATATCGAGCGTGTCTCACAGGACGGCGTGATCCGTCAATTCAGCTAACCCCAGCTGCTCAAAAAGCTTCCGATCAGAGAGAGGTATACGACGTTGAGTTCCTGGCAAAGAACTCCCCTCGTTCCTAATTGAGTCGGACAGGATACTCTCCAGCGCGACAGGAGCAGTCTTTAATCTCAGTGGGCAGGCCATAAATTAACGCGTCAGTAACGAACCTCTAACCGTGCCGCAATATCGGCTTGATAGAATCACGCCATACAAATAAT
>JBDTPK010000345.1:0-4022 GCA_039932735.1 Nitrospirota bacterium | reverse complement strand
CAGGGAGACCACTCGTGCACGGCGAGAGCTTTCCATGCGCCGTACAACCCCTTCTCTCGTCCCGGCATGGTCCAGGTCGCATGGCCTTCGTCGAGGAACGCCTCGCACCATTTGATCAGCTGATCGTTGATCTGCTGGACGATCTGCGTGCCGAGCGTGTCGTCGCACCAGTGGGAGAGCGTGAGCCAACGGCCCAGCGCGGCCCGATCGTCTTCGGCGATGGAACGGATTCGCCCATCCAGATCAGAGAACATCGGGACTGTAGCCAGCTTTGTCGCGAGCCGGTCGATCAGATCGTTCGAGGGGTCCGGCAACTGGTCGTCGAGCGGCTCGACGACGGGCGTGCAGATTCCCTCAGCCAGACAGGCGCGCAAGACGTCGCCGTGCGTGACCGTGCGGGATCCGACGACGAGGTGTTTATCGTGAACGAGCGGCTTCAACGCGGCATCGAGGTGGGCGGATTGAATCCGGCCCGATTTCAAGTAGTGGCGATAAAGATGGCTGGGGAGATAGCCGTTCCCCCCCATGAATTGCTTCCCGCGCCGGACGGTTTCCTCGAACGGGAGATATTCCAGGCTATGGAGGGGGTTGTGGTGGACGAAGGTCCGCATTGGCCAGTATTGAGCAATGACCTCGCCTGCCAGGCGGATCACGCCCCGGAGCTCCATGCGTCTGGTTTCAATGTTGATCGAACGGTCTAGCGATTCCATGAAATAAATTCTTTGACGACCTCAGGATTCGGTGGTTGTTGGGTAATCCCAAAGAAGCTGATCGGTGCGATGCCTAGCGCGATGATGATCAGAAGTACAACCAAAAGTGATGCGAGTTCCGAATGGCGAAGATCTTCATAGCGGAGATCCGGCCGTTCCCGGCCGAACAGCAACTGCTGTACCATATCGAGGATGTACCAGGATGCAGCGAGCCAGGCGATCATCATGGCAAGCAGGGCGACAGAGGATGTGAGCGCGGTGGTGAGAAGCATACCGATGAAGCCGGTGAAGACCCCGAACGGGGGCAGGCCCATAGCCGCGAGCGCCAGGAGTGAGAACAAGACAGCGAACTGCGGCATTCTCTTGACAAGCCCGCTGATGGCCTGCGGGTCCACATCGTCCCCATAGCGCGTGCGGACGATTTGCCAAGACATCAATAGACCGCTCGTCACGAGTGCCACGGCGGCCAGAAAGATAATAGCCTGAGGCGTGATGGTGTGTGAAACGGCTACAAACCACCAGAAGATGGAGAAGAACGAGAGGCTGCCATGGGCCAGGAGTAATCTGACGCGCGATTGCGCCAATGCCTTGATCGAACCGTAGAGGGTACCCACCAACGCCAACACTGTCACTGTTGAAATCGCGACATCCGGCACCATCGGGATGACTGTGACCAGGCTGTGGAGCCCAATAGCGGGGAGCAGCAGTACAATGAACGCCGGTAAATTGCCAGGCAGTCGCGTAAGCGCGCTCACGTAGCCCTGATGGAACGGCAAGCACGGCAGCAAGATGGCGCAGGCCAGCAGGGCAGCTATTGCGGAGACAGGTGGGCTTGCGATTGCCGCAAGCCCAGCACAGAGGGATCCAAGACCGTAGACACAGATCCCCCACCAGGATCTGGGCCACAACGGATTGTGATGCCAGTACAGGAGGAAGGCAATCAGACCAAGGAGTACCACTACAGCGATCTGGCCCACGATCGGGTGGCTCGTGAGAATGCCCATTCCGAATCCCAGAAACAGCAGGGTCAAGACCCAGGCAAGCCGACGTTGCTGGTGAACTGGCCCTCCCAAAAGAGAGGCGCCAGCGGTAAGCGGGAGGAGATAGAGGAAGAGTTGTCCCTCAGTCGTTTCCGTTATGTGTCCGGACATCCCGATGACAGATAGCAGGCTCAGCCCAGTCACAATAACAGACCAGGTCTTCAACTTGTTCGGCTGAGACCAGACCACAAGTCCCAGTATCGCTCCGATAATGGGTACTGCAGTCAGCAGCAACGGGGTGGTCACGGCGTCTGTCATTCCGACCACCTCGCCACACGTTTGTCGATTCGAAGGGCGACACGCATGACCGCTTGACCGAGTGCTTGATAACACTCATCAGCATAGAGCCGGTTCATGAACAGCACATACAACCGGAGGCGGAGACCTTCCGCCAATTTCGGCACCCACATCGTCCGGCCGTGGGCTTGGGCATAGATATAGAACCACCCGAGAATGATTACCAGGGCTGTTCCGCCGATGAGACCATCAAAGAGCCAATCGGGGAGCGCCGCTGCCTGGAAGTAGGACGCCACCTCTCCAGGATTTGGATAGAGGAAGGCGGTGAAGGACTCGACGGCGAACAGATAGACAAACACGACGAAGAGCAGAGTGAGCAGCATCGCCACGGAGACTTTCCATGACGCGACGGCGCGTAGGCGGATGAGCGTCAAAATAGCTTGGGAAGAGGTGACCCAGATAAAAAACAGGAAGATTACGGTCCCTTGCGATTCCAGCAGAGGGATGTGTAGCACGCCGTGGGTCAGGAGCAGAATCAACAGCGGAATCAGTAGTGTGGTCGTGAATCCCGTGAACCAGGTCAGGCGTGAGAACTCCTGTTCTTCCGCATGAGGGTCCGCATGGGGGAAGGCGGGTTCCTGGCGGGCCTTATGGATCACGTTCCCGCAATTCAAGAACACCGTCCCCTTGAATAGTCCATGGGCGATGAGATGGAAGACCGCCAGCGAAAAGGCGCCCAACCCACATTCCATAATCATGTAACCCATCTGGCCGATCGTCGAGAAACCCAGCGTCTTCTTGATGTCGTTCTGGGCCAGCATCGTAGTGGCGCCGAGAACCGCCGTGAGCATCCCGATCACGAACGCGATGTGCAGCGTGGTCGAGCTCAAACCGAAGAGTGGAGCCAGGCGATTGATGAGAAACCCGCCGGCATTGATGATCCCTGCGTGCAACAAGGCATGGACAGGCGTCGGGGCGAACAGCGATCCCGGTAGCCAAAAATGTAAAGGAAATTGCGCCGACTTTCCCATCGCTCCGATGAACAGGAGCGCCGTGACGGCAGTGGGGGCACTGATTTCCAACCCCGACCAGAGCGAGAGGGTGATGGGATTCTCGGCGGCTCGAGCGAAGAGATCGTGGAATTCGAGTGTACCGTAGAGTTGGTACGCGAGAACAATCCCCGCAAGAAACGCGGCATCGGCAACTCGGAGGAGTGTAAAGGTTTTGAATGCTCCCCTGAGTGTTGCCACATGTGCATGATTGTGCGCCAGGAGATAGAGCAGATAGCTCAGGACTTGCCAGAACAGAAACAACATCATGAGGTTCGCGCTGGAGACCATGCAGAGCAACACGAAGTCTGTAAAGCAAATCAGTGCCATATACCGTCGAAAGTGGCGATCCTGGTACATATAGCCTGTCGAGTAGCAGTAGATCACGGTGCTGACACCTGTGATCAGGGTCATCATGACCGCGCTCAACCGATCGATATAGAATCCCATGGGAAAGGCTAGGGAGGCGATCGATGTGGTGTCATAGAATCGGACGGTGATCGGCCCCTCCGTCGCCACAAGCCACAGAATCACAATGGCGCCGACGAACGCAGCGCCGACGGGATAGGCGGCGATCTTCGTGCGTGTGTAGAGAGTGCGGTCGGGTCCAACTACGACAAGGCACGAAGCGAAGAGCAAGAGGAGCGGGACGGCAAGTGCGAGCGACACAAGTACCTCATAGCCCTAACTGGTTGATCGTCGTTTCGTCCAGCCAGGGAGTCATCGGGACCGGAGGGCATTCCCTCGTCTCCGGCGCAGTCATCATTTATACGCTGCTGAGACTCGCGTCAAGGACTGGGCAGTACAGAATTCCCACAACAGACAGATCCTGGTTCGAAGGCCATCCCTTGAACTCTTTACTTTGCGCGCTTGTCGATGGTGAGGACGGCGTGCGTGACGCCCCGACCGAGTCGCTCATAGGCCTGGTCCACATAGAGCCGGTTCATGAACAGCACATACAACCGGAGGCGGAGACCTTCCGCCAA
>JBDTPK010000344.1:0-4028 GCA_039932735.1 Nitrospirota bacterium | reverse complement strand
TATTTCAGACACTCATACAAGCAGCAAGCCGGCTGAACGAAGTTTTTTCCAGGAGGTCGTACTCAGGAACGATTCAAAATCTTGTACGGTACCTGGAAATGTGGTGTTCGTTTCCCGGAGGAGAGGGTAGGGGCGGGGTAGGTTACTTTGAGGTGTGGATTGCCGAATCAGCTTGTCAAGCCACTGAGCCTGTTGGTTGACGAGGGTGACGGTCTGGTCGCTGGTATGCCCCGGTAGAATGAGTCGTATTTTTCTTCCAACCGATTCAGAAACCGGTTGCCCACCGAGCCAGACCAAACGCCGCTCTGCCTGTGGATTATCTTCAACAATTCGATCCTTGAGGAGCCGCCGTACCCACGTGGGGGAGACCCGGGGCCTTGGCACGGAATGCTTGAACCACTGGCGGACATCGAGTGTGAGTCCTTGTCTCTCGATGTAATTTAGTATCGACCGGCGTAAACCTTCGCCGAGCCACTCCGGTGTCTTACTGCCTTGATCTTGGTGCAACAGGTCATTCTCCGCAAAGCCCTGAAATTCAGGCCCAAGGATGCGCAATCCATAGGTTGCCGGCTTGAGCCCGATCGGGCTATGGGCTGTGGCGGTGAAGCGATGCCAAAAGGCGGATTGAATCAAGTTTGCTGCGAACAATTGCCGCACTCGTTCAAGTGAGTCCACCGTTTCTTGTACTGTCTCAGAGGGACAACCGTACATGAGATAGGCGTGAATGAGAATGCCTGCATCTTTGAAGGCCGCCGACACGAGTGCAGTCTGATCGACGGTAATCCCTTTCTTGATTTTCTCCAGCAGACGGTCTGATGCCGCTTCGAGTCCAGCCGTCACCGCAATGCAACCGGAGGCTGCCAAGAGGCGGCAGAGGTCTGGCGAGAAGGCTTCTTCAAAGCGGATATTTCCCCACCATGAAATCGTGATGCCTTTTTCCAATAGCGCCAAGGCGAGCGACTTCAAAGCAGCCGGAGGGGCTGCCTCATCGACAAAGTGAAACCCACGGCAGCCTGTTTCTGCGATCAGTTGCTCAATCTGCTGGATGAGTCGATCGGTCGGTGTCATTTCATAGCGACTGATGTAGTTGAGCCCAACATCGCAAAACGTACATTGTTTCCAATAGCAGCCGTGGGCAACCGTGAGTTTATTCCAATGGCCTTCCGACCAGAGGCGATGCATTGGGTTCGTGCTGTCTAAAATCGTGAGATAACGATCCAGGGCAAAGCCGCGATAGGTCGGACAACCGACCTCATCCATGCTGAACTCCCGATCAGTCGTGTCATTGGCGAAGATCACTCGATCCTTTTCTCTGTAGAACGTCCTGCAGAGTCGTGTGCGTGGTCTGGTCCCCGCCAGATGTTCGATCAACGACAGCAGAGGCCGCTCCCCGTCGTCAAGAGTGACGTAATCGACGTAGTCGAATACGCGAGGGTCCGACAGACGGCGAAGCTCCGTATTAGCATACCCGCCGCCAAAGGCAATGACGATGTCTGGCCGTTGGCTCTTGATCGAGTGAGCAATACGAAACGCACCATAGAGGTTCCCTGGAAAGGGAACAGTCAGGCACACGAGCGAAGGATTGAAATGCCCGATATGTTCCCACAAGGATTCGAGCATGAATTGATCCGTCAGCGTCGGAGAGACAGCTACCGCGTCGATGATGGTCTCAAACGATGAGGCTGCCCGAGCGATATGTTCGGCATAACGGCTCAGAGCAAAATGGGGGGACACGGTCGCCTGGATCAGATCAGCCAGGTCTTCGAGATACAATGTGGCGAACCGTTTAGCGCGATCCTGCTCCGATAAGGCACGGAATGAGGCCCTGTTACCTCTCTGCCCGACAAACCGAGGGCCTTGGGGGAGAAATCCAGGACGAGCAAGGAGCAAGGCTAAGGAGGGATTTCGTCCCTGGAGGAATTCGATGACTGGGTCGATGGCATTCAGATAAGCCGGCTCGATTGCCAGCATCTGTCTGGCTTCACCGGGCAATTCCTCTTCGCGCTTGCGCACTCGCGCAAAAACGGTCTGGAGTCCTGATTGACTGAAGACCCGAAGCACCATCTCGATGCCGAGGTCGGCTTGGGAGGCCTCAATCCCATGATCACGGAGGAATCCTGTCAGATAGGCGGTGGATGGGTAGGGGGTATTCAGTTGAGTGAGTGGAGGAATAAGGAGCAAGACAGAGGGCGTCGGCATGCGCTCACATACCATACCGCTTGAAGAGAATGCCAGGTTTGCGGGCTATGAGAAAACTGTGCATGACTATTGGAATTCTTGGTACGTCATGAGCTATTGTATGACGATGATTTGAGAGGTCTCTAGACTATGACAGCTTTCTACACCCTCTACAGCGACTTCAACTGTCCGTTCTGTTATGCGATGCACGAACGGCTGCACGAGATGAACCTACTCGATCGCTGTGAATGGCGAGGTGTGCAGCATGCCTCGCATCTGCCTCGCCCCATGAAACCCTGGCAGGGCTCGTTGGGCGCTGAACTACGACAGGAAGTGTCGGTTGTGCAGCGATTAGCGCCAGGGCTGCCGATTGCGCTCCCTCCTGGTAAGCCCAATACGAGGCCGGCGATCGAGCAAGCAGCGGCGCTTCTTCGTCGCGATCCCTCGCATCTGATGACCTTTGTACGTGAGACCTATCGGGCCTTTTGGTGCGAGGGCAAGGACATTTCTGATTCGGAGGTGCTCATGCAACTGGTCGAACGGGTAGGGGGCTCACTCGAGGTTGTAGGTGCGGTCAATGGCGAGGATTGCCGGGTGGCTCAAGAGTGGGAATCGGCCTGGCACGCCACAGGCCAGGCTGGGGTTCCCCTCATTGTCTCGCCGGATCATTACCTCCTTGTCGGCTGCGCGCCCGTAGAAGATGTCCGGCGGTTTTTTGCTGGGCGGGTTCAAGTTCCAAGTGCAACGGGTGACTGAGGGCGCAGGTGCGCAGAGACTTCCAGGGGGGGCGGCAAAGTTGAGACATTTCCTCGGGCGCGGGTTCAGGCGATGCGCGATGGCATTCAACTCACGTTGCGTGTACCCTGACAAGTCCGTGCCCTTCGGTAAGTACTGGCGCAGCAACCCGTTGGTGTTCTCGTTCGTGCCACGTTGCCACGGACTATACGGATCAGCAAAGAAGATCTGGATGGCAAGCCGCTGAGCCAGGCGCTTAGGCCTCGGCCCTCTCTTTCCCACGATCATCGGTCAGCGTTTTGCGCAGCAGCGCGGGCACATGCCGGAATTTCTTGGTGAAGCCCTGTCGGGCACTCGTCGCATCCGTCTCCTCCATCCGTGCCAAGATGACCAAGCGCGTCGTCCGCTCCACCAGAGTCCCACCCGCCGACCCAGTGCGGGCGCCCTTGATGAGGTCGCCTTCCCAGTGGCGGTCATTTCAGGATAGATGTCGCGTCAGCATTAGCTCGCGGTGCGACAGTTCGCCAGGCCTCCGGACGATGCTCCTTCGTTGAACCCATTGAACGTGACGCGTTCACTCGTCATCCAAGTGCGTTGTGGGGCCAGACCACCGTGCGGGATGGGGGCGTTGAGCGGCGTGCTAACCCCGATCTCGGGTGTGTCACATCGCGGGGTCCGTGGCGGCCTGTCGTGAGGCCGGCGGCGTGAGACTGTCATTCATGGCGTCGACTATTGACAACCGGGGTCAGTCAGAAGTCTGCCACAGATCACGGACAAAATTCGAGCGAGCGCCGTTCTCGATCAATCCCAGTCTGGATGCGGAGTTGGAGTGCCCAAGGCACGGTCATGTATCCATTCCAATATGCGCAGAGCTACTTCTTTTAGCCGGTCCATCTTCGACCGAACGATCTCGGGATGCCGCAGCTCATCCGAACCATTTAACAGAGAACATTCCCATTCTCACGGTTTTCAGAGCGAGAGAATAACCAATCAAAAAGTAGAACATCTTTATTCTTTCTTAAGGGAACGCACTATGCCTGAAACCTGGCGGCGAGTTCGTCTGGCTTGAAAACACCCCGTTCGGTGATGATGCCGGTGATCAATTCAGCGGGCGT
>JBDTPK010000343.1:0-4032 GCA_039932735.1 Nitrospirota bacterium | reverse complement strand
AGACCAAACCCCAACCCATGATGTCCAAGAGAGTTCAAAGGTTGAGGGAAGAGCCGAAGCCGACTATAACAAGACTTCTCTCGCTCTCGGTGACGTTCAAAATGATTCTGTCGGTGGGCACGGTTTTACCCCACAGTATGTCTATGAGAATATTGCCCACCCAACTAGAGGAACTCCCACTTTTCAGCGCCTTTGTCATACCTTAATTATCTCCAGACCTCCTCCCGCCGCTTAGCCGTTTCAGCTCTTCAATCTCGTCCTCTGCCCAGCTTTTCACTTTAGCGACGAGGATCAGTTGCTACACAACTACGCCATGAGGCAAAAAAATCATCGTTTGCATCGGTGTCCTGCGGAAACCAAGGTATTCGGTGATTGCGACGGGACCATCACCCGGGTTGACGCTGCCGACATGGGGCTTGAGGCATTCGCCTTGCCAGTCTGGCGTGCCTGGGAACAGCGATGGAGGAACGGCGAGATCACCATCCAAACATTTCTCTCTCGCCGAATCGAACTCATTCGGGCAGATCGAGACACGCGCATCGAATTTGCCGTTGATCATACGATCGACGAGGGCATTATCCCGCTGGACCGTCGTTGTGCTGAACACGGTATCTGACGGTACATCCCATAGGTCATGTATGCCAATTCCTTCCACTATACCTCAGTCAGGGACCAATCGATTAGGACGAGAGTTCTCACACAAGATCCAAGCCGGGTTTTGGCTGGTGGGAGCCATTCTTCTGTTGATCGGCCTCGTTAACTACCTAAGCTTACAAGAATACGATGAAACCATTGATTGGGCGGCTCATTCCCAGGAGGTCCTGGGGCACCTCCAGGTCGTGTTGTCCGACATGCAGGACATTGATCTGAGGCTGCGCGGCTATATCATGACTGGGAAAGAGCGCTTATTGGAGCCATACAAAAACGGATTGGGCGTGCTTAATCGTGATCGGGAGCAACTCTCGAGCATCATTTATGCTAATCCTCAGGACCCTCCTGAGCAGCCACGCAATCTCGAAATGTTGGCAGCCTTGATCGATAAAACATTGGGGATTTCCAATACCATGATCGTCTTGCGAAAGGATGTGTCGTATCAGTCGGCTCAGATGGAATCGTACATGGCTGAAAACAAGGAACTCATGGATTCGATCCGTGCGCTCATCGAGGACATGGAGAGGCTGGAAAGAGCGCGCTTGATTGCGCGGGACCGTTATGCAGATGACAAAGGCAAGAATGCCATTCGCTATTTCATAGTCGGTGTCATGATGGAAATCATGATTCTGGTCTGGACTGCATGGCAGATCCGTCGAGAAATCACGCAACGTCAGCAGACAGAAGAAGCTCTCTTGCGGGTTCATGGTGAACTGGACCTTCGCATTCAGGAACGGACGAAGGCATTAGTCGAATCCAACGAACATCTGCGAGAACTATCGCACCGTTTGATGAATGTTCAGGAGACTGAACGACGAAGGATCGCGCACGATCTTCATGATGAAATCGGGCAGTCGTTGACCGCGATGAAATTGGGTTTGCGCGAGGTAAATAGTGTGCTGGAGTCTGGCTCAACGGCTTCCCTTCTGACAGATAGCCTGAACATTTTGGATCAGGTCATCCGGCAAGTCAGAAGTCTGGCATTGAATTTACGCCCCTCCTTGCTCGACGAATTAGGGTTAGTGCCCGCACTCAAGTGGTATATCAAGGGTCAAGGGGAACGAGCCGGATGGGAAACGGAATATTCGGCATATGAGGGAAATAACCCCCTCTCGCCAGAAATTAAGATTACCTGCTTTCGAATTGCTCAGGAAGCGTTAACGAATATCGCTCGATATGCTGAGGCGACGTATGTACGGGTGACATTGGAGCGGCAAGGGGACCGGCTTGTGCTGACTATCGATGACAATGGCAAGGGGTTCAACGTCGAGCAGGCAAAGACTCGCGCCAGGACCGGAAGTAGCATCGGTTTACTAGGCATGGAAGAGCGCGCTCGATTGGTTGGAGGAGAGATGACGATCACATCTTCTCCGAAGGCAGGAACACGACTCACGCTTAACATTCCTCTCGTCGAACTCCACCCCCAATTGGTGGCCTCGGAAGAGAGGATGTCACGATGACTATACGTGTTTTACTCGCAGACGACCATGTGTTGGTCCGTCAAGGTATCCGGTCACTGCTGGAGAAACTCGATGAGATTGAGGTCGTAGGGGATGTCGGTGATGGACGTGAAGCCGTGGAGCTGTCAAAAACCCTTCAGCCAGATATTGTGTTCATGGATATTGCCATGCCGGGCTTGAACGGCCTCGAAGCGGTCACCCGTATGAAAATGGAGTGCCCAACCACCCGTGTGATCATGTTGTCGATGCATGCGGGTGAGGAATACTTTCAGCAAGCGCTGGATTCCGGAGCAACTGGTTATCTGCTCAAAGATGCGGATCGGGTGGAGCTTGAGTTAGCGATCAGAACCGTTATACGAGGAGACACCTATCTCACTCCAGCTGTGGCAAAGTATGCCGTCGATGCGTATCGACAAAGGAAAGAAGGCGATCGGGGACCGCTCGCGTGTCTCAGCTCCCGGCAGAGAGAAATCCTCCAATTGATTGCCGAGGGGTATGCAAACAAAGAGATCGCCCAACGGTTGGACCTGAGCCCACGAACCGTGGAAACCCACCGTGCTGACCTCATGGAACGTCTGGACATACGCGACGTGCCAGGGCTCGTCAAAATGGCGCTTCGCGCTGGGCTCATCAAACCTGGACAATAAAATCCCACGCCCTGTGCCGGCTCTGATTACCCTCCGTAGTATCCAACGCTATTCCCCGTAGTTTTCCCCCTCCCTTACCGTAGCTTCCTCAATCAGTACACCATCTATTGAGTGCTAGTATTCCTATATCACGATGGCACACAACAACCCTGCACCCACATCTAGTGGTCAGAATCCGTCTCTGCGCGTTCTGTTAGTTGACGACAATCTGCTCTTCCTCAATCGAGCGTCACAGTGGCTGACCAAACAACCCGGCATTCACATCGTGGGCCAGGCTACCTCGGGAGAGCAAGGGATTCAACAGACTCTTCTTCTCGCTCCCGATCTCGTTGTGATGGATCTGGCCATGCCGACCATGAATGGGCACGAAGCGGCCCAGCAGATCAAACGCCGATCAGAGGCCACCCGAGTGATCCTGATCTCTATGCATAACCATGAAACCTTCAGCGAGAATTGTCTCCTCCACACAGATGGATTCGTTCCGAAAGATGACCTGTACAGCCGTTTGATCCCCCTCATTTGGACGCTATTTCCAGGACGGGGGGGGGCCGCCTTGTGTGTCTTAGGTCTTGGAAGCATAGTCGGAGCATAACAGGTGAAGTCAGGTAGTAACGAAGAGAACCCATGATCCATTACCAACCACAGAGCCAAGTCGACGCACGACGTCTTCTGAAGGTTAGGCCGACGGAAGTGTTCTGTGATTTCGATGGGACCATTACCCGCGTGGACGCGACCGACGCGATGCTTGAGGCATTCGCCTTGCCGGCTTGGCGTGACTGGGAACAGCGATGGGTGAACGGCGAAATTACAAGCCAAGAATGTCTCTCTCGCCAAATCGAACTGATCCAGGCAGATCGGGAAACCCTCGTCCGATTTGCGGACGATCTCCCGATTGATGAGGGGATCATTGCGCTTGATCGCCGATGCGCAGAAGAAGGAGTCCCTCTCACCATTGTGAGTGACGGCATCGATCTGATCGTTGAAGCAGTCTTACATCGGCACAATCTTTTGCATCTCCCTGTCTTTTCAAAGGGACACTCCGAGACTGGTGCGAGTTCAACGGCATCACCTACGTGCCATTCGAGACACTGACCGACGTAGCCGAACGGATCTTTTCCAAGGAGGCCAATATTCCATGAAACCTCTCCCCATGATTCAGGTCAGTGAAGAAGAACTTCGTGAGAAGGAGGCGAAATATTGTTCGTACGGGGACACCGTGCACTATTCGCCGGTGCCAAAATTCTTTCAAGGCTGCGAGGGCAGTTTCCTCTATG
>JBDTPK010000342.1:0-4032 GCA_039932735.1 Nitrospirota bacterium | reverse complement strand
ATCAGTTGGGTGTATTGCGACCCGAAGTCGAGGACCAGGATTCTATTGTGCCAGAGTTCCATCGAAGCGTAAAAAGTGAAGCGTTAGACGTGAGATGAGGGAAAGAAAGAGGCGCGTCCGAAAGTACGTTTCACATTTCACCTTTCACGTCAGCTACTCCCAATCCATCCGGTAGTTCGGCGCTTCTTTTGTGATAATCACATCGTGCACATGACTTTCGCGGAGACCGGCAACCGTCTGCCGGATAAATGTGGCCTTCTGCTGTAAGTCTGAAATGGTCTTACACCCACAATAGCCCATGCCGGACTTCACGCCGCCGATCAATTGATAAATGACGGCGGAGAGTTTCCCTCTATAGGGCACGCGCCCTTCAATACCCTCCGGGACCAGCTTCTGCGCCGGACGCCCACTCTGCCCATACCGATCTCCACCACCGCGTTCCATCGCGCCGATTGAGCCCATACCGCGGTACACCTTATAGGTCCTGGCTTGGTACAGTTCGGTTTCCCCAGGCGATTCTTCCGTGCCTGCCAAGAGTCCGCCCAGCATGACGGAGGAGGCACCGGCTGCCAAAGCCTTCGTGATATCGCCAGAATACTTGATACCGCCGTCCGCAATGATTGGAACCCCTGTACCTGCGAGGACTTTTGCGCAATCGGCAATCGCCGTCAGCTGCGGCATTCCGGCGCCAGACACAATGCGAGTCGTACAAATTGAGCCGGGTCCCACACCCACCTTCACAGCATCGACACCAGCCTTCACCAAATCCTTCGCCGCCTCGGCAGTGCCGATATTCCCAGCGATCAGTTCGAGTCCCGGGTACCGCTTCTTGATCATTTTGACCGTATCGAGCACCGCTTGAGAATGTCCATGAGCCGTATCGACTACGATCAGGTCCACCCCGGCCTTCTTGAGCCGCGCCACGCGATCTTCCGTCTCCGGCCCCACTCCGACTGCTGCGCCCACGCAAAGCCGACCATGTCCGTCCTTGCAGGCGTTAGGGTACATGATGCGTTTTTCGATATCCTTGATGGTAATCAGTCCCTTGAGCTCAAAATGCTTGTTAACGACCGGCAGCTTTTCGATCCGATGCTCGTGCAACACTTCGCGAGCCTTTTCCAAGCTGGTCCCTTCAGGCGCCGTGATCAGCTTGTCCCGCTTCATGATCTGCGAGACCTTCAAATCCATTCTTGTTTCAAACCTCAGATCGCGATTCGTGAGAATACCGACCAATTTCTTGTCCTTCGTGACGGGAATCCCGGAGATCCGGAACTTCGTCATCAGCGCGTGGGCATCGCGAATCGTCTGATCGGGCGAGATCGTGATCGGGTCGAGAATCATACCGCTCTCGGATTTCTTCACCCGGTCTACTTCTGTCGCTTGATCCTCCGGCGACATCACTCGATGGATAACCCCGATGCCGCCCTCGCGAGCAATGGCGACGGCTAAACGCGATTCAGTGACGGTATCCATGGCTGAGCTGATGATGGGAATATTGATCTTGATATGCCGAGTCAGTCTCGTCCGCATGTCGACGTCGCTCGGCAAGATTTGAGACTTGGCCGGAACCAACACGACGTCGTCGTAGGTGAGTCCCCAGCGTGGTTCTTTATTGAGCATGTCTTCCCCTTAACAGATCCTCAAATCCTCGCGACCGCTCTTATGACTTATGTGATGGGCCTGTGCCTTGCGGGTTCTCGATCTCTGCCACCGCTTCGGCGTCTTCCTGAAGCCGCTCGCTCCCCTCGTCTGCCGGCATGAACTGTTCGACCCTGGTGTTCCCGCTATCGACGACGAACACGCTGCCTCTGACATCGACCGTGATACCGTAAGGGAAATTGAATTGCCCTTTTCCGTTCCCAAATCCACCCCACTGAGTGATGAAATTGCCTTCTTTATCAAACTTCTCAACGCGGTGATTGCCGGTGTCCGTGACATACACATCGCCGGCTCCATCGACCGTAATGCCCCAGGGAGACCGCAACTGACCTGCCTCCTGCGCGATGGGGCTGCTGGCATGGCCCGGTTCAGCACTCCCCCCCCACTTGGCCAGCAACTGCGGGAGCACGTTGGTGCTGGTATCGAACTTCTGAATCCGATGATTCCCCATGTCGACGATGTACACAAACCCGTCCGCCTGATCTACGGCCACGCCGCGCGGGAAGTAGAATTGGCCGTCTCCGTTTCCGAAGCTGCCCCAGGACATGATGAACTCCCCGTTCATATCGAACTTCTGAACGCGGAAGTTTGCGCTATCGACGACATAGACATACCCGCGCACCCGATCGATCGCAATGCCCCAAGGTGAGTTGAACTGCCCTTCGCCGTTTCCACGCGACCCAAACTTCATGAGATAGCCGCCGAGCTTCCCGTCGAATTTCTGCACCCGGTGATTGTTCGTATCGACTACCCAGACATCGCCCTTGCCGTCGCAGCCAATCCCCGTAGGGTTATGGAAGTTCGCATTGGCTGAGCCGAAGTTCCCCCACAGGATGATGAAGTTGCCGGCATTATCGAACTTCTGAACCCGGTTATTACCATTGTCGACCACGAATAGTGATCCCTGCTGATCGACACAGAGCCCATACATTGGGGCCATGAACTCGCCGCCATGCAGCAACGATGCGCCACGGCCTGTGCGGCCCCATTCGGCCACACAGAGATACCCCGACGTATTCACCAGAATCGTGGTACTCGCGGGGGTGGACACGTTCCCTCCCACGTCCTTGAACCAGACGTAGATCGACTTCTGCCCGTCTCCCGGCGACAAAATAAACGGAATCGTCGCACCAAACTTGGTGGCCGGCGTCACATCCACCCATCCCGGCGTCCCCGCCGTGGGAGTCATCGGCGCCTCGGACACAAAGTAGGCTGCCACTCCAGTATCCACGTCGTTCGCCGAAATCGTAACGATGACTTCCGGCGTGTTCGTCATAAACGCGCCGTGATTGATCACGGCATAGGGATTCTGTGGCGCCGTGATATCGATGAGCACCGGCGTCACCGTCACTTCATTCGACAATTCACTTTCGACGCCGGTCTCGTATACCGCGGTCACGGCATAGTGGTAGGGGGTATCGTTCGAGAGACCGATGTGCGTATAGGGATTCGTCACTCCTTCAATTTTTGTCGCCGTCTGGGTCGTGAGCTTTGGGAGGGTATTGAAATACAGGTTGTAGGACTGGGCGCCGGGAACTTCCATCCAACTCAAGAAGGCTTCCGTATCCCCGGCCTTGACCGCCACGCTGTGAGGCGCCGGAGTCTCGCTCGGCACCTGAGTGGTTGACGCCTCATCCTTCCCTCGATTGAGTTCTTCGTCCGTCGGGACATACTTCAGAATGCGGCCGTTGCCGCTGTCGACCACATAGACCGCACCTTCTTTATCGACCGCGATCCCGTAAGGATAATTGAGCTGCCCTTCTGTCTTTCCACGGTTTCCCCAGGCACACAGGAAGGTGCCGTTGCCATCGAACTTTTGAATGCGATGGTTGCCGGTATCGACAACGTAGACATTGCCGAGCGCATCGCAGGCGATCCCCCAGGGAGATTTGAACTGGCCGGGACCGGCCCCTTCACGACCCCACTTGGCCAGGAAACTCCCACGGGCATCGAACTTCTGAATGCGATTATTGCTTTCATCGGCGACGAAGATATGTCCGACAAAATCGACGGCGACGCCGCGAGGGAAAAAGAAGGCGCCATCGAAGCTTCCGTCACGGCCCCACTTGAGCAGCGCCTGCCCGTCAGATGTAAACTTCTGAATGCGCGCATTGCTCGTGTCGGACACGTAGAGATTTCCCTCTGCGTCCGTTGCCAGCCCCCACGGCACATCGAACTTGCCCAGATCGGCCCCGCGCCATGCGAATCCGAACTTGCCCCAGGCCTGCATCACATTGCCGTTGAGATCGAATTTCTGAATGCGGTTATTGCCGCTGTCTGCGATGTACAGTACATCATTCGGCCCAATTGCCAAACCGCGCGGATAGTAGAAGCTCCCTTCTTGCGAAGAAGGATCGCCGCCCCATCGCGCGA
>JBDTPK010000341.1:0-4042 GCA_039932735.1 Nitrospirota bacterium | reverse complement strand
CTTGCACTACCAAACACGACGATCGTTGACCTGATCCCCTGTTCACGCTGGATCAATTCTGGCTTCAACAGCTCAAGCCCGATGCGGATGGCTCGGAGTTCTTCCCGTTGAAGAAACTCTGTGTCGCGATCAACGGGAATGTAGGAGGAGGATTCTTCGGGGGTCTTGGTTGAGTCTGGATCAGATGGACGAATCATAAGGGTAATTATAGAGGGCGGTTTCACGATCCAAGTGCAACGGGTGCATGATGGCGCAATTGCGCATAAACTTCCAGGGGCCTGGCCAAGTCCAGACATGTTCTCGGGCGTGTGTTCAGGCGAGGGGCGAGGGCGTTCAGCGCGTGCTGGGTGGAGCCGACCCGTCCGAGCCCGTGGGCAGGTCCTGGCACAGCAGGCCCTTCGTGTGCTCGTTGGTCCCGCGTGGCCACGGGCTGTCGGGATCGGCGAAGAAGCTCTGGATCTCGCGCCGCTGGGCCAACGGCGCGTGCTCGGCCATCTCTTTCCCTCGCTCATACGTCAGGGTTTTCCGCAGCAGGGCGAGCACAGGGCGGAGTGTGTTGGTCAAGCCCGCTCGAGCACTCGTGGCATCAGGCCCCTTCCTCTTTGCCAGGGATGACCGTGCGAGTGTTCCGCTCCACCAGGGTTCCAATAGCCGACCCATTGCGGGCGCCCTTCATGAGGTCGCCTTCCCAATGGCCGGGCACCGTGCGGGGCGCCACCTCAGCTGGACGTTCATCAATCGGCGTCATATGGAGAATCTGACCGCGGCAGTCTTCTCCTCGCGCCCGCGGCCGACGCGCCTTGCGTGCCTGACGCCGTGCGGCCAGCCGTGCCCTCCGCAACCTGCCGCGCGGCACGACACAGAGGCCTGCATAGATCGTCTCGGACGAACGCTGTTTGCGCAAATCGTCAGAAGACGCGTGTCGGAGGCGCCAGGCCAGCCGCTCGGGCGAGCCGCCCTCGGCCCGCGGCGTCCGCCCCTCGTGCCACCGCCAGGGCTCCAGCAGGGTGCGAGACCGCCTCGGCTGACGAGCTCGCGGCTTACGGTGCTGGGGACACGCCCCACGACCGACGCCCTCGCCCGCAATGAATGGCCGTGGGCCAGGCCCAGGCTCAAGGTTTCATGTCCTTCGGCACTCCTGTGTCGGTAGGAGCTCGTTCGGATGGCAACACCGTCACCCATCCGGGCTTGCAGTGTTGCACTTGGAGTTAGAACTCAAGAAGGGATTCGAGAGGTCCGACAATTCTGGACGGGATGGGACATCCTAGAATGGCCAGAACCAAATGACCGGCTCATCTGTGGATTTTCGAGAAAATCCGTATGCGCGCACGGTCCACTGAGGATCGAATACCACTTGGAGTTGTTCAGGTGTAATTCCCATCTTGTTCAGTCTCATCGTTGGGGAGTAGGGTAGGAACAAGCGACCGATGGCACCGAAGTCGAGAGACGCGGATTTGGTATCGCTCCAATAATACAGGGCCACGCCCCCAAAATCAGATTCAGTTACCTCATCTGGGGCTCCTATGTGATCGGCTAATTCGCGTATTGTCGTCTGTCCGACGCGAATAAAGCTGACCTGTTCCGAGGTCAGGACGTCGTTGAGCGTGGCTCGGCGGACGCTGCATCCAGCATAGAGAAGAAGGATGCAGAGCGCACCAACGACCAATTTGATCGGTGGGAAATGCGACGCCATGTTAGTCACCAAATGGCCACAGCCGGAATTGTGTGCGACCGGTGCGTTTGCCATAGACCACTTCTTCAGCTATCCCCTCCCTGTTGAAAAATACATAGAGATTATCGCTTTTGATATCCATTCGGATGAAGTTCAGCAATATGAGCATCATCGCCGGCGATTTCCCGTCATAGTAATAGTAGTGAAAGATCTCTCGATCATTGCCTCTAACAATCCGGTCCGGGGCCCCGAGCAATGAGACGACTTCTGACATAGTCGTCGTGCCTTTCTTAATGGCTGAGATGGCTTCTTCTTGAAGCGGCTCGCCGACCGTTCCCCTGGTCACCACACAGCCCTGAAGCAGAGCCAAGGTCAAGACAATGATAAGGCCGGCCAGCGGCTTCAAGAATAACATGATGACTCCTTTTGCTACGCTTCGTTTGGACGATCTTCTAAACCCTTTGGGCATGCTAAAACAAAATCGGTTTCAAATATGGCATAGGATGACGGCCCGAGTCCCACTTTACGATACACGGCTTGGGCAACGCCATTGCTCTTCTCGACGTACAGGCGGACCCCGCAGACGTTCGGGCTTGTCTTGGCTGTGGCCATCACAGTTTCATGCATCCGGCGAAAGATGCTCTGGCGGCGCCAGGCGAGGGCGACATACACACTCTGAATCCACCAAAATGCGCCGTTGCGCCAGTCACTCCATTCATAGGTGATCATTAGTTGCCCTAATAGCTGACGATCTGTGCCCTGTTCCAATTCGGCAACCATGAAAAACCCACGTTCGGGAGAATGAAGGAGGGCAATGGTTCCGTCATGCAGGCGATCGAGGTCGAGATGGCGTCCTTCTGTTTCAAGAGCCATCGCCGCACTGAACGACGCGATGATTGCCGCATCTTCTGGCTTGGCGAGTCGGACGTTCAAATGGTCGAGAATTGACATGGGGTTCAGTCTGTTGATCTCGGGGCTTGCAACCATCCTGTTTGCGGCTTGTACAAACCAGCGGTAAACTCCATTTTAATAGCTTCTTCCGGTAGCAGATTGATCGGACGAAGCTGTGATTGAGGAACAAACGCAAGGAATCCGCTGAACGGATGGAGGGCCGTTGGCACAAAGACCATGAGCAAACGTGTTGCTGGTGCAACTTGCAGTTCCGGCGGTGCAGCTCCCATGACAAAGCCGATCGCCCAGAGACCGTCTCGAGGAAACGGAAAGGCCACCACGGTGCTGCGCCCGAAGCGAGAGCGAAAGTTGAGGAGATTGCTCATCCCTTTGATGGTGATATAGACACTGCGGACCAACGGAATGTGCTCGATCCACCGTTCTGCCTGATTGATGATGCGCCGTCCGATGACATGGCTCGCGATAGCACCGACGGTCACAACCAGAAGCAACAACAAAATAAAGCTGAGTCCAGGACACTGTCGATCTCCGATATTCCACAGGAGGCCATGAGTTAATTCGTTGAGTGTATGAAAGAGTGCAGAAAGAATTAAGAAGGTGGCCCAGGCAGGTACGAGAACCAACAATCCGGCCAGGGAGTATTTCCAGTAGGTGTTCGGCATCGCCTTTTGTTTCCTTCGAGACGGGCAAGCGAAGCATCTAGTGTAGCAGAAATCCCCAGCTGAAATAGAGTCCGAACCTGGGCTTGATCTCATCGATCTCTGCGATCTATTCTGCCCTTGTATTATTAGTCACGATTCATACGAGGAGGCGTTATGGTGGAGCGTACTAACGCAAGTCGTCCGGTCAATATCGACAAGGATCTTCTCACCATTCTCTGTTGCCCCGACACGAAACAGGACGTGAGCTTGGCGGATGAGGCGCTCATTGCTAAGCTCAATGATGCCGTGAGTCGTGGGCAATTGAGAAATAGGGCGAATAAACCCATCACGGAACCTCTCGATGGAGGCTTGATCAGAGCCGATCGAAAGATACTGTATCCGATCCGCGAAGACATTCCTGTCATGCTCATCGAAGAAGGCCTTCCGCTGGAAGGGATGATCTAGCACTGGTTGCAGTGGACTTCTTCGGCACGTCTTAGTTGGCACGACTGATTTGATCGTTCTGTCTTATGCCTAATGCGGGGAGAGACAACCCAGTTCTCTTTGTTCTTCGTTGAAGCGCCTACTGGTTGTCAGTTTTTGAACCAGTCGACGTTCCGCAGTGCTGGCAGAGATATTCGTACAGATTTCCGGTGGGGAGCACGAGTAGAAGTCGCTCTCGTGTGGGGGTCGCCATTCTGCAAGAAGGGCAATAGAGCAGCGAGGCGTTCAAGGACCTAAATTGGTCAGGCTGTTTATAGGTATCTTGCCTGGACGGTCGAGCTGTCCCCTGGTGCACACTGGTCATCCAAGTTGG
>JBDTPK010000340.1:0-4043 GCA_039932735.1 Nitrospirota bacterium | reverse complement strand
TGCCGGCGGCGTGCTCGCATCGCTCAGAGGCTCACGTACCGAAGCGTACGCCTCGCTTCTCCGCTCGCTGCGGCCTTGCTGGACGGCCTTTGTGAGCATCCTGCGCATATTCTGGCTTCAGCCATGTACGGAACATTCCAACCGTACTTTCGGCATCAACCGAGTTTTTCCGGAGACTGCTAGAGGAAACAACTAAAACAGAAAAGAATGGAGTAATCCCAATAGAGCTTTTAGATCGGATGGAATCGTAAGTCTGTGGCCCTACTCGGTTTAAAATATCAAGAGTACAACTCGGCGCGCCATCTCAAACACTAGACTACCGCAATATCCGCTTGCTCCCCCTCCAAGCTCGCTCGTTCTCTCTCAGGGATGGGGCTGATTGATCTTCCACTGCGCGCGTCCAACGAGGGCCTTCTGAGGCCGCGCGTTGCGCGAGCACAGAAGCTCATCAGGCTCCAGCCCCTCTTCTGTTCCGGGAGCACAGGACCAACGTGAGTGTCCTTCCTATCATTTTCACCCTGCGCGTTCTGCGAGCAAGAAGGGCACCTGGCCGCTCCCTACCCTCCCCTTCCGAGCCCGCTCTTTCAACGATACAAATCATCCTAACGAACCTGCTCATTTCTCTTTTGAAAGGGGTGGCCCATTTGGTCTCCCCTGCGCGCGTCGAACGAACAAAGCTTTATCGTGAGGGTCCGTGAGCAAAGGGGACTAATCAGGCGACCCTCCCTCCCACTCAAGCTGGTGGTTTCTGTGTTGGTCCGCTGGTACAAGGAACTTTAAACGAGGAGTCCGACCATAGCTGTTTGTCGTCGAGCAGCTTCATGATGACCTTGGCGGCTTGGAAAAGATCGTTCTGTTCTCCGTCGGAAATCCAAAACTTCGTCTTAATTCGCGTCACACGTTCGGCTAATTCCTCATCAGCATCGGATTCTCCGGCATAGAGCAGGTGCCGAAGTGAGATATGGCGGACTTCGCAACCGCATTGCCGGAGATCGTTCACCGGGAGCCGGCCCCTCGCCTCCCGATCTTGCTTCTCGACCGGAATGCCCATTCTCTCGAGCAGGGAGCGGCGGGATTCGATCAACATGGCATCCGTGGCATCAAGCGCATTGGTGTCGACGAAATAGTCGATGAAGGACCGGCTGGACTGCTTCGAGTTGAACTCAGTATGATCGCTCGATGGTGTGGCGTCGATGACGATAATGACACATCCCTTGGGAAACAGCCGATCGAGCGACGTGCCTAAAATGTTCAGATTGATATATTGGGTGATCGCCTGCACACCTAGATTGTCGATGGGACCGCCGTCATAGAGGTGCAAGAACTGCATCGGTTCCATAAACCACTGCAAGGTCACGTCCTGGAATGCGCCGGGAAATGCGGATGACGCATTCACGGCATTAGCAACGTGATAGGGGGCGAGCACAGAGTGGAGCGTGGCAAAGCGTTCATCCGTAAACGTGAACCGGGTGTGATCGTTATGGACGGTCGAATTGAGCAAGATCTTCGGATGAGGCTGAAGGTCCGCAAAGGTGGCGTCGTGGTACAGGTTGTTGTTGAAGACTTGCACCATAATATCTGAGCGGGTGAAGTCGGACAGCCAATAGCGAAAGATGTTCTGCGGTAGAAACCACCGGCGAATCCAACTACTCTGAAAATCGTAGCCCATTGCCTCGCGGACTGCCGGTTCGGTAAATGCACCGGCCTTGTCTCCGAGTCCATAATATACAGCCGGGAGTGTTCCACCGGACACGCCTGAAATCACATCAACTTGTTCCAGCAAACCCCGCTGTCGGAGTTCCAGCATGACGGCGGCGCCGAAGTTGGCGGCTCGACTCCCGCCGCCGGAGATGGCCAGCGCGACAAACCGTTCGTCCTTCGATTCGAGTTCGGTCAACTTCCATGAGCCTGCGGTGTCGGGCACCGGTTTGTCGGCAGGCCACGGCTGATTCCATCCTGGCCGCCAGTGGCCTGGCAGAATGGAGCATCCTTCCAGCATCAAGATGAGGCACACAACCCATGCGATGGCATGGGGTCGCGCTGCCCAGCGACCTAGAGCCGAATCGCGTAGAGGAAGTGTTGTATTGTCGTGCCGGTCGAATAACGACATGGATGCCCCTCAGGGAGGCTAATTGTAAGAGGTGCGAGGAAAACCCGCAAGAGAGATTACCTGGATCAGGTAAGGAAATACATGCAGGCAGATTACGTCTTCCAGGAAGGAAACAAAGAGGTCGGGCGTCTTTTCTCGCTGGTGCGCTCATGGAGTTTCTATTTTCCCTAGAGGGCGGGGTAGATGGCCTCCCACTGCGCGCTACTTTCTCACCCGCCCACCCACTGGCACGCCGAGGCGTGCCAGTCGCCCGGGCGAGGGCCTTCCACAATCTTGCCCCGGGTTTAACAGTGAGCACTATTGATCAGATTGAACATCTCGGTTGAGATATTATCTGCAAAGCTTGCTCGCCATGTTTAATGGAAAGCAGCTTGCCCATTTATTTACTGTATAATGACCGTGAACGTAAGGAGGAGGCACACCATGGCGGAAAAACCATGTGCAAACCCGCGCTGTACGTGTATGGCAGAACCGGGAAAGGAATTTTGTTCGTCTAATTGCCGAGAGGCAAAAACAAGCGCTCCCTGTTCCTGTGCCCATACGGGGTGCGGAGGGAAGCGTTAATAGGTCGAGCCCTCACAGGGTACACAGAGTTATCTTAGACGAGGAGGTGAGTATGTCGTGGTCAAATCATGAATGTGGTAGGGCTCCCCTCTCACCATCTACCAGGAGGTGTCCCACGAAAATTCATGGACTTGTGGCCATCGCAATCCTGACCCTCCTTCCGGCGTTCGCCCTCGCCGCAGATGTACTCCCGCCTGCCCAATTGCCTGAGAGCGGTGGCGGGCTAGCTCCTGACATCACTCCCGAGAGGCCGTCAGAATCTGGTGTTCCGGCAATCCCTCCGTCGCGTATAGATCCGGGTATCCAACATACGCCGGAGAGGCGCGGAGATCCCCGCGGCTCCGTAAAACCGCCCAGCCTCGATCCGAGCATGTCAACGAATCCTGACGTGGCGCCTTCCCCACGCGAGGACATCAATCCCCCCGGTGGAGCAAGCCCTAAAGGGAAACCAGATGCCCAGTAATGAATGGACGGCTTGACCCGCAAGAGGGAAACTGAGCCACTGCGAAGTTGGGGAATCGTGTTAATCTGGGAGTCATCATGATGCAAAGTGAGGGATTCAGGTCGACGGTCAGCACCATGTGTCCTCAAAAGGTTGCCCCACAATGCATCCAAAGACATGCCTCGTTCCAATCGAGGGAATTTATTCACCAGCGGATGCTAGCACTCGGGGCGAGCTGACCATGGATTCCTCTTACCCTTCATTGCCTGGACCGACTCCCATGCCCGACCCGCCGCTGCCGCCCGACCCGTCGCCGTTTCCCGGTCCTCCATTGCCTGAACCGCCTCCCACGCCTAATCCGCCCCAACCGCCCGATCCGTCGCCGTTTCCCGGCCCTCCGGTCACAATTTCTTGACCTCTCATCGAATGCATCGTGCCAACCCTGGCTGCGCGCAACTTTCTCACCCGCCCACTCACTGGCACGTCGAAACGTGCCATTCGCCCAGGCGACGGCCTTTCGATTTTCCCAGCTTTGCCCGAAGGGGAGCATCCAGACTGCCCTTCACTGCCCGCGTTGAGGGAGCACATTCTGATCATGCGGCCGCCGCAAGCAAGAAGGGATGTATCACCGCGCAAAGACGAGCAGGCTGTTGGCCGGGAGCACGAGGGAGGCTGAATGGCCGAAGTCATGCAGTGGTTGCGGCTCGGCGACGATCCGTCCACCGTTCCCGACCACGCCGGGATTGACCCAGTTCTCATACACGTCGCTGTTAAAGACCTCGCGCCACTCCCCGCCGCCGGGGAAACCGATGCGATAGTCGAACCGATTGAAGGGCTCCAGATGCACGACCACGATCACGTCCTGACCTTCCCCCTCCACCCAGCGATGAAACGCCAGCACCCGGTTCTGATCGTGCGCGTGCACGG
>JBDTPK010000339.1:0-4046 GCA_039932735.1 Nitrospirota bacterium | reverse complement strand
GTCCCTCCACCACGGGACCCAGATCAAGAACACACAGCCCGGCAGTGGTGAAATAGACCCCGTTTCTGTCGGGCTTCTTTTTGCGCGCCTTAGTGCAGGCGTGTCGCTGTCGCAAGTTGCCCAGACGCCCTCGCACGGGGTCGACCAACGTTCGGCATGGTGGGCGTTACAGCAAGTGCTTCACTATCGCCAAGGCATACAATGTAGCATCGACCCAAGGATTACCATGCACGAATTCCTGAACCACAATCGCGAGGAACTCATTGAGCGGTGCAAGGCGAAAGTCGCCCAGCGTCCGCTGCATTCTGCCACTCCCGAGCAACTCAAGAACGGCATTCCCCTCTTTCTGGAGCAGTTAACAAACACACTCCGGGCGGAGAGCGAAGGTCTGACCGGTGAGAGTCTGAGAATTTCTGGCGCGTCGGGTGGTGACTTGAGTGTCCTGTCTGAAATGGGCGTGACGGCCACCGCGCACGGCAAGCAACTGCTGCAACTCGGGTATACGGTGGACCAGGTCATTCATTGCTATGGCGACTTGTGCCAGGCGATCACAGACCTCGCTGTAGAGCGCGATGCGCCGTTCAGCATTGATGAATTCAGGTCCCTGAACCGCTGCTTGGACAATGCCATCGCCGATGCCGTGACGGCCTTCAGCGCCGAGCGCGATGCGGCAGGGGCCCTCCGTTACGCCACGCAAGCCAGCGAGCGGCTCGGCTTCCTTCTGCACGAGCTGCGCAACTCCTTGCAGACCGCCACGCTAGCGCACGCTGCCCTGGAAACCGGCCAGCTGCCGTTTGCAGGGGCGACGGGCGCGGTATTGAGGCGCAGTCTGATTGCACTGACGTCGCAGGTCGAGCACGCGCTCGATGAGGTGCGCGTTAGCGCACAGCCGTCGTTGAATAAGCAAGTGTTCTCGCTCGCAGCCTTCATCGCCGACGCGGGCGGGACGGCGGCACTCTATGCGAATATGCGGAGCTGTTCCTTTAAGGTGGGCAATGTGGACCCGCAATTGGAAGTCGAAGGGGACCGCGAGCTTCTTCTCGGCGCGCTGATCAACCTGCTCCAGAACGCCTTCAAATTCACCCGTCCGCAGACGGAGGTCTCGCTGAGCGCGCACGCGGGGGATGGCGGCGCGCTGTTCATCGAAGTCGCAGATCACTGCGGAGGACTCCCGTCAGGTCTGACCGCAATCATGTTCAGGCCTTTCACCCGCCGTCACGAAGACAAAAGTGGGCTGGGACTTGGGTTGTCCATTTCGCAACAGAGCGTAGAGGACTCTGGAGGCACGCTGACTGTGCGGGACGTGCCCGGTACCGGGTGCGTATTCACCATGCGCCTTCGCCGACCCCAGTAGGCAGGGAAGCGGGGCGCGCGGTCGGAGCGTCAAACACGGGACGACCGGCAGCGATTACCTGGCACCACGATCGATCCTAGCAAAAAGAAAAGCCCGGCAGGCGCCGAAGAACTGCCGGGCCGAGTGACTTCCTCCGTGATGCGCGCTCTCACTCCGCGTGTTGGCGCGCTCTCGGGCCGGATTCACTTTTCGGAGCGGACCGGTTGCCATGAACGGAGATTGGCAGGCGTTCAGGCAGCATCACTTGTACTCACTTGCTCGTCAATTGTCGATATGTGCTGCCGCGACTTTGTGAATCTTGTTGTTCTTTATTTCCCGCCACCCGGCGCCTGTAAGAGCGCCAAGTACATACCCCGAGAACAGCGAGTAGAAAGTATTTAGGTACGCGCCCGTTCAGCCAGTTTGTCGCAAAGAAATTGCTTGCACGCCAAAGCTGAAAACGCCAAGCGCTGCGGCTCCGATCATCGCCTCCGCCGCGACGTGCAGAGCGAGCGATACTGTCGACTTCATGGTCGCACCGCGATTCAGTTTTCAGTTCCCGTCCATTGCAACAGTCGGTCGGACTCTTTCTTTACCACGTCATAGCACTCGCAGACACGCTTCTCTAGTCCTAATCGATTCAGCACGACGATATGCCCGCGGCGATATTGGATCAGTCCCTCTGATTGCAGCACGCTCGCCGCCTCACTAACTCCTTCACGCCGCACGCCCAGCATATTTGCCATTAATTCTTGCGTCATATGCAGTTCGTTGTCAGGGAGGCGGTCGATGCTCAAAAGCAGCCAGCGACAAAGCTGCTGTATCAGGCTGTGATGTCGATTACACACAGCAGTCTGCGACATCTGAGTTGTCAATTCCATAATGAGTCCGGGCCCCTTTTCTGGCCCGATTTGGCTTACTCCGTCCGGGTTCCGCGCGGCTTCAGCGGCAAGTGCGAAGTGTTGCCGGGTTTCCTGCCGGCGTCTTCCTCGATCGCATCGCTGGTCTCGCCCGGATTGTCGCGCTGAATCTTTGCTTGCGCCAACGCCTCGGTTCGGGCCGCCTTGGCCCCTTTCACACAGGTAAGCGCATCACCGCCCTTGAGGTCTTTGCATTTTGCCTTAGAGTCGGTGTAGTCCGTCTGTGCCCGGGCTTTGGCGGCGCGATATTCTTCGCTGCGCTTTGCCGCATCGATCTTCGCAACTTCCTCGGACATAGCGACGCGGTCTGGTTCGGCATTCGGCTGCGTATTAGCTGTAACGTTCTGGGCCATTGCCGGCGAGCCAACGCCGGCGAACAGGCCGAGGAGCAATAGCGAGAGCAGGGTTCTTTTCATTTCGGGATTCCTTCGAGAAAACATGCGGGGGTCCGGAGAGCTTCGCCTTGTCCTGTAATCGCGTGGCGTTCCCCGGTGGCGCTTTACCTCCGGGCACCCGTGGCCATTGCGGCCGATCATGGTGCATGGATCACCAGAGGCCACGCTAGGCTGTGTCAACGCGCTTGTATGTGCGCCAACACACACACTATGCAAGACTGACACTTTGCTACATGGCGCGCGAAATCAAGAAGGCGAAGCAGCCATATTTCCTGCACATGCCCGACAGGATGGTGTTCGCATTCGCGGGCGTCATGTCGCGCTGGAAAGGTTTGAACGACGAGCCGCGTGTATTAACCGCCGCGATCATCACGCGCGCAGCCGAAGGCGCGGCCGCTGATGTGCATACGCGCATGCCGCTGATATTGCCGAAGGATGCGGAAGCCGCGTGGTTAGATCGCGGACAGGTGGCCGGTGCGAAGGCGTTGGAAGCCGCGAACGATGCCGCCGTAACTGCGGTAGAACTTCACGCGGTGAGTACGCGCGTCAACAATTCGAGGAACGCGGGCGCCGATCTGATTGAGCCGTTCAGCAATCCAGATGCGCGTGGGCCACATTACATTCGCGGTTCGTCCCATGAGTAAACTTTTCCATTGACGAAGATTACACTTCCAGCATTCTGGTAGTACCAATGCGCGAGGTTGCCGCCGTCTATCCGGCGCGGCTCTCCCAGTATTTTTCTCACGTCGCTAGGACTCATGTCTGTGGATAATTTTCTCCAGTTAGCGATGGATTTTCACCCGTCACTCGACGGCGCGATTTCCTGACCGTCGCTCGTCGAGGCGCGTTACATTGACTCCAGTTTCGATACCCTGAGTTTCAACTCCTGAATTTCTTTTTCCAGCTGGTCGAGTCGATCACTATCTTTAGCACTGGCATTAAAGGCGACAACCAACGACAGAAGTCCCGCGCTGCGAACCTGTGCCCAGCGACGAAGAACGAGGATTCGTCATGTGCTGGGTAGTCCTTGGCGATGGCGAGTCGCGAGCTAAACGAATCGCGCGGAAGCTGGAACGCGCGAACGACATCGACTGCATCGGCGCTCAGAACAGCAGCCAGCGGGCTCCCACGAGGGAACACTCTGGTTTCGCTGAACAGCCCGCTCTTCGATGCCGGCCGAAGGCTTGTCGCGGCTGGTCGATATATAAAGCCTCCATTCGCGCGCGGTCGCCAACGGTCAGCGAGTTGTCAATCACCGTTTGCTTCGGCTGTGACCGTTGGTGAAACGGCTGCTATGTGCGGCAGCAGACGGAAACAATCGACTTATCCGTGCACGCTGGTTCGCAGATGTTCGTTAGACGCATTGGATTGCGTTCGTTGGTAATAGCCAATACTTCC
>JBDTPK010000338.1:0-4051 GCA_039932735.1 Nitrospirota bacterium | reverse complement strand
AGCAATCCGACCGATTCACAGAGAGATTCGTATTGCTTCAAGATGGCTTCTTGAATCACCACCGCAAGGACGACTTGGGCACGCTCGTCCCTTCCCCCATATGAGGAGAACCCTTGCCAGGCAATCTTGGCCTCGGCGAGAGGCAACAGCTGCTCCTGCCCTAGGCGCCAGCGAATCAGCGCCTCTTGCTCCTCCGCCTGCGCCGGGAACTGTTCCAGCTGCAACACAGTCGCACGCACCGACAGATCCGGTAGCAACAACACAATCGAGCGTGGAACATCAGACTCCCATACACGCCCTGCAAACCGGATAGCACGACTTGGCCCCACCAGCGACCGAAGACAGCTTTCAACCGCAGGCACGTCTGTCAGGTTCAGATCCATCGGGGACAGCTTGATAGCCCCTGCCGGTGCCGGCGAGAACACGCACCGGTAGCGATACCGCCACCGCCAGGTGCGGACAGACTCTCCCCAGGCGAGAGTCTGCGCTCCAATTTTCAAACAGTGCCGCGGACTGCTGGTGGACACCCCCCACATCGCTTACCCTTCCTCGCTGAAGGTCACTCGATTAATCTCGTGCAAGGTGGTGGAACCTTCCAGGACCTTTCTGAGTGCGGACTGTCGCAAGGTAATCATCCCGCTGGTCACCGCGCGATAGCGGATCTCGGACAGGGGACGCTCGGCAAGAATCATCTCTTTGATTTCATCGTTCAAATCCAGAACCTCCGTGATGCATTTTCGGCCACGATACCCAGTCCCATGGCACTCCGGGCATCCTACGCCTTCATAAAATGGCGCATGCTTATATCCATCGAAGTCGAGGCCTGATTCTTCTGCCAGCGTTTTGTTGAGTTTGACCACCGTTCGACAGGCGAGACACAGCATTCGAACAAGCCGCTGCGCCAATACACAGTTTAACGCAGCCAAGAGGTTGTAGGCATTGATGCCCATTGAGGCAAATCGTCCGACGACATCGAACACGTTATTGGCGTGCACCGTCGTCAAGACCAAGTGGCCGGTGAGCGACGATTGAATGGCGATTTGTGCGGTCTCTGCATCGCGAATCTCGCCGACCATGATCATATCAGGGTCATGACGCAGGATGGATCGGAGCCCTCGGGCGAACGTCAGGCCTTTTTTCTCGTTCACGGGAACTTGCACGACTCCCGATAACTGATACTCGACCGGATCTTCGATCGTGATCAGTTTATCTTCCTTGATATTCAGCTCCATAATCGCCGCGTACAGCGTGGTTGTCTTTCCACTTCCGGTCGGACCGGTGACCAGCACCATGCCGTAGGGCCGCGTAATTGCACGCCGAAAACGCTTCAGATCTTCCTCATTGAACCCGAGTCGGTCCAATCGCAAGGTCGACACTCCCTTGGTGTTCGATTCGCGGTCGAGAATACGAATGACGACCGATTCACCGAACACACTCGGAAGGATTGAGACGCGGAAATCGACGGTTTTTCGTTCCAGTCGCATCCGAAAGCTTCCGTCTTGCGGTACCCTCCGCTCGGCGATGTCAAGATCTGACATCACTTTCAACCGCGACACCAGCGACGCGTGAAAACGGAAATCGAGCGGCTCCATCGCCGGAACGAGAATCCCATCAACCCGCAATTTCACCTTGGTGGCACGATCGGCGGCCTCAATGTGAATATCACTAGCGTGTCGGTGTATCGCATTCAGGAGAATCGAATCCAGCAGTTTGACCGAGGGACTTTGCTCCTCTCCCGCCTGGTCGATCGTGAGGACTTCCTCTCCTCGCTCGTCCTCCTTCACCAGCATGGATCGATAGTCGGCCTCGAGCTGTCGAAGGGCTTGACTGGAGTCTTTGCTGCGTTCCAACGCTGCCAAAATCGCACTTCTGGGGCTCACCACCAGGTCCAACGGATGCCCCAAGAGGAGCTCCAACTCATCCAGTGCCAGGAGATTCTGTGGATCGGAGACGGCAATGGCCAGCCGGCCTTGGTGCTCCGCAATTGGGACAAAGGGATGTCGCTGCATGAGCTTCACCGACATGGAGTCATAAAATGTTTGGTCGACCCGGAACTCCGACAGAAGATTACAGGGCAAGTCAAACTGAGCCGCCAATGCATGCGCCAGCTGCTCCTCAGAGAGCATCCCTTCGCTCAGCAAGGCCTGACCAAAGGCTGCCGTCACACCGCCCAGCCGACCGAGCACTTCATCGAGCGTCTGTTTCGGCAAAATCCCCTGCTGTACAAGGACATCCGCCAAGGTTGGTTGCGTCACAATCCGTGCCATTGCTTCCTACCTCTTTCTCGACACATGACCGCCAAGCCGAACCTCACAGGTACGACGTCCAGCGCTATACCGCCCCAGCCATTTGAAACACCGGAAGATACATGATAATGACGATCGCACCCACTAAGACCCCCATGATCAGTAGGAGGACCGGTTCAATCCACGTCGTTAATTGCGTGAGCCGGATATCCAGGTCTCCTTCATAGAATTCAGCCACGTCATGCAACATCGTAAGCAACGATCCTGATTCCTCTCCGACCGACAGCATCTCCATCGCCATTTTGGGAAATACTTTGGGCCGATCCAGTGCGGCAGCCAAGGTCGTTCCTTCACGAATTTCCGCGACGGCAGCCGTGACTCCCACCGACACATAGCGATTGGAGATCGCGCCTCGTGCAATAGCCAACGCTTCCACGATCGGGGTGCCTCCGGCAAGGATCGTCGCGAGGGTGCGTGTGAGCTGAACCGTATAATGCTTCACGAGAATCGGTCCGATGACGGGCATGCTCAATGACAGCCGATCCATCGCGAGCCGCCCAGCCGGCTTCATGTAGTACGCACGACCAGCAAGCCCCAGAACAGCAAGGGCCACGAGTCCTGACACGACGTACGTTTGCCCCCCTGTCACCAAGTCAAGCAACAGTTGCGTAGCGAACGGTAATGATTTCGAGTTCTCCGAATAGACCGACACGAATGTCGGCACGACATAACTCAATAGGAACCCGATGACCGCAGTCCCAACCAGCACGAGAAACGCCGGATACGCAAGCGCTTTCGAGACCTTCTGACGCAGTCCAATCATCACTTTCAGGTACGCGATGAAACGCTTCAGCACCTCTGGCAAATTCCCCGATTGTTCTCCGGCTTTGATCGTCGCAAGATACAAGTCCGAAAAATAGATGGGGTGTTTTGCCAGCGCTTCTGAAGCCGACGCCCCGCCACTAATATCTTGGCGAACCGTCCTCAAAACCTGCTGAAATCCTGAATGGTTAGCTCGCTCGATCAAAAGATCCCACACCCTCAACACGGAAAGACCGGCTTTGACGAGTGCGATCAGCTCTTGATTGAACACCAAGAATTCCTGAAGCGGGAGCTTTCGAAACGCGTGCCACCCCCCACCCAAACCGGTCGTCGCCGCACTCCGCCGCTGTAGCCGAAAGATGAGGAAGCCCTGCCCCTCTAATTTGGCTCGGACGAGGCGTTCTTCCTCTCCCTCCATCTGTCCATCGAGGGTTGAGCCATCAGCACGGGCCACTCTATACGCAAATATAGACATGATGAGACATGCACGAATGTGGAGACAGTAACGGGAATGTTGAATTATGGCGTCGATGCGCCCTTGTCGTCGCCGACCACGGACCGGGGCCGATCATCTGGTAACCATAGGGTCTGACCAATGAGAATCCTGTCGTCGGGCAATCGATTGAGGGACCGTAGATGTTCCAGATGGACGCGATACTTCTGCGCAATGCTCCAGAGCGTATCACCGGGTTTCACCGAAACCTGTTGAGTTGAAGTCTTCTGCTCCTCAATCCCTATGATCTTCTGCCCCTTGTGTGATGCACTGCTGAACAGCAGTGTGGCCCCTTCCTGCCTGTCATAGGCAGGGCTTGATTTTCCCGTTTTTGAGACCGGCTGGAGTTGCCTCATCCGGCCCGGTAATTGAAGACTGCTGCGTGACGCATGTGTACTCTCCGTCCGAGCTGCGGCCAGTTCTTCCCGTTGTAATTCGATCACCTGCCGTGCTTCGACGACCCTCCGTTCTGCTTCCCTGACCCGCCCTT
>JBDTPK010000337.1:0-4058 GCA_039932735.1 Nitrospirota bacterium | reverse complement strand
GAAGCACTGGATCGCTGTTGTACCAAGATCGGTGCCGCTTCGCAATATCCTACGATGTTTTATTTTCGATCCGGCTGCTGAAAAGTCCTATGTCGATCAACCTTGATTACACCCTCAGCCTACAGCAACCGTTCACCGAGAAATCACAGAAGCCAGGCAAGTGAAAATATTTCGCCTGGTCTTCCCTAGCCTCTGACCGCGCGCCTCTCACTCAAACCTGGGCGATTGCAACAGACGCATTGATGACACTTAGAGGCTATGTCTGGACAGGTGGTTTGAGGTTCAAGACCAGCATGCGGGGCTCGGTCATATCCTCGATCGCGACCCGAACCCCTTCACGCCCGACCCCGGAGTCCTTCACGCCGCCATACGGCATGTGGTCAGCGCGAAACGTCGGAATCTCATTTGCCAGCACGGCTCCAACTTCAAGGTGTCGAAACGCATGGAAAATTTTATTCACATCCTGGGTGAACACTCCAGCTTGGAGCCCATAGTCGGACTGGTTGAGTATCGTGATGGCTTCGCCGAAGTTTCGATACGGGGTCACCGTCACCACCGGTCCAAACACTTCCCGACATGAAATTTTCATCGTGGGCGTGACGTGAGAGAGCACGGTTGCCTCCATCACTGAACCCATGCGTTTGCCCCCTAGAAGCACACGCGCCCCTTGCGACACCGCTTCCCCAACCCATGCTTCCACACGATGGACCGCGGCCTGATCGATCAACGGCCCGACGACCGTGGACTCGTCAGTCGGGTCGCCGGCCTTCAGACGTGCGACTTGTAACAAGAGCTTTGTGGTGAAGAGATCCGCGATAGAATGATGGGCAAAGATTCGCTGCACGGAGATACAGGTCTGACCGGCATAGCCAAATCCACCGATCGCGCAACGCTGTGCGGCAACATCCAGATCGGCATCGGGTTCCACAATGACGCCCGCGTTCCCACCGAGTTCCAGCACCACCTTCTTCTTCCCACACTTGGCCTTCAGCATCCACCCTACGGCGGCACTGCCGGTAAAGCTCAGGAGTTTAAAGCGGGGATCGACGACGAGCTGTTCTGCCACCGTATTGTCGCAAGGCAGGACGTTGAGTGCGCCGGGAGGAAGCCCGGCATCCAGGACCACTTCACCCAAGAACAGCGCGGTCAAGGGTGTCTGTGGCGCCGGCTTGATGAGAATGGAGTTGCCTGCGGCCAAAGCCGGTGCAACCTTGTGGGCCACAAGATTCAGGGGAAAATTGAAGGGAGTGATTCCGAGCACCGGACCGATCGGAACTCGGCGGAGAATACCGAGATGGGAATCCGTCCCCGGCGTCCAGTCGAGAGGGATCACCTCGCCTGGAATACGCTTGGCCTCTTCAGCTGCAATGGTAAATGTTTGAACGGCCCGACTGACTTCCCGCTTCGCGTCGGTGATTGGCTTGCCGGATTCAGCCGTCATCAGACGTGCACATTCTTCACGCCGGTCATAGAGCCCACCTGCGATCTTTTGCAACGCATGATAGCGCGCGTGGGACGGCAAGGCCCCCATTGCAGCAGCCGCATCAACCGTCGATTGAACCGCAGCATCGGCGTCCGCGGAACTCGCGCTCGATACTTCAGCGAGTAGCCGCCCTGTAAATGGGTTGTGTACGGGTGTCACGGCCTCCCCGCGCTGCCACAGACCTCCAATCAAGAATGGACGTGGTTCCTGCACGAGAGACGCCCCATGAATCGTGAAGGCTTAGTCGACGGAATGGACTGGTGCCGCAGAAGCCGGCTCAATATTGGCAGCCTGTTGGGCGATATCGGCCTTGGCGACCAAATCCTCTGTGCCCCAATCACGAATCGCCTCAAGCGTGAAGGCCTCATAGGTTGAGACACCATGGCACGTCGGGCAATCAGGCATCGGGACCTTGCGATAGAACACTTCCGACAAGCATGACATGCACATCCAGTAGGGTGGTTCTCCGTCGCGTTGGGGAACAGACCAAAACGATTGTGTTGCAGACATAGGTAATCCTTAGTGAATGATGGATGGACTGTTCTGTGCCACTGCCGTCGATCTGTGAGGCTCGGTGGATTCTCCCTGGGAGCGTGGGGCAGTGGCCAACATGCGATCAATCTCCTCGGCAAAATCGTTGAACGGGACTGCGCCGGGAATCGCAATCGCCGGCTCTTTCTCGGTCGGTCCACCGACCGTCCGTATCAAAATGAATCCGGGAGTGCCATGAAAGCCCCACCGGTTCGCCTCTTGGCGATCCTGGAAAATGGATTCAAGATAGTGTCGCTCGTCGAAACACTTGGCAAACACCGCCTGGTCCAAGCCGATCACCTTCGCGTACCCTTTGAACGATCCCGAGTCTAAGCGGCCTCGTTCGCTGAAGAGGCGATCGTGCATCGGCCAATATCGACCTTGGGCTCCGGCACAGCGTGCGGCCACCGCCGCCTCAACGCCGACCCCCTGGTCTGACCGAGGATAATCGCGATAGAGAAACCGCACTTTCCCCGTGTCGATATACTTGGCCTGCAACCGGGGCCACGTCTCCTGAAAGAACTTCGCACAGTATCCACACGTGAAGTCGGAGTACTCGATCAAGGTGATCGGCGCGTCCGCGCTCCCTCTGATTCGTCCGTCGTCCGTGATCGATCCAGCACCAGCTTGAGTCAGCTGCGCGAGCAAGAGCAATCCCGCCACAGCCACTGTGCGAAGGAGGTACGTGCGCATCATGTGCGAAGAGCACGCTTTGCTTTGAGGCGCTCCAGTAATCCAACCATAAGGAGAGGCCAGACAACCGTCGCATCGCTCAACACTTCTGCAAAGCGCCCTCCTGCTTCCGGCAGAACAAACTTTCCCCAGGAAAGGCCTTCCTGATATGTACACCCACTCAATCCACCCAAATGATCCGGCTCAGGACAAATACGCACCGCGTACTGGAATCGAGGGGGCTCGACATTGAGGCCGAGCCTGGTATTACAGACCTCAATGTAGGGACCGACTTGTTGCGCCCAATTGCGAGGCACGCCCCCACCAATCGTGAAAATCCCACGCCGCTTGGCCGAGATGACATGGCTCGCATAACTGTTGAGGTCGAGGTAGGGATTGAACGAAGGATGGGAGCGAAGAATGGTTCGGAGCACCTCAAGATCACCGTTCTCCTGTTTTTGCGCACGAGCCTGATCGAGATTTCGATTCATGGCCCAGGTGCCAATATCCAGCCCCATCTCGGAATCGGTAAACGCAGGAATGAAGACCGGAACGTTTTTCACATAGGCGCTTTTCAGAATACCTGTTCCGTCATATTCTTCCGCGAGCGTCTTCCCTAGCTCACGAGTGAAGAGTTCGGATGAAAGCGATTGGTCCTGATCCATCCGCTTCATGGTTCGGGCAACGACTTGCTCAACATAGTTGAGGTTAGACTCCATCTCTAGTGTGTCGTAGACCCGATTGTAGCCCTTCTCGAACAATTCCTGATCTGACATCGACGGATGGTGCCGATAGTGCGTTTTCCCCACGGACTCACTCAGCCCATGGGCCATCAATGCCCCCGTCGAGACAATACATTGCACCATCCCGTGATCGATCATCGCGCTGATAATCTTGCCCATCTTGGCAATGGTCATGGCCCCTGACAGCGTCAACACGACGAAGCAATCGGGGTCTTCGATCATTGCCCACAGTACTTCATAGGCTTCGCCTACTCTGCGGCCCCCGAAGGCGGTCTTGCGCATTGCCGTCAACAGGCCGTCGAACGATCCGATCTGTTCCGGGTCGAGAGGCTCGAGCGCTTCGAGTCCATCTTGCGCCCCATCGTGGAATTCACGTGCACCCATGAAATGTCTACCTACCATACAAGTGAAGAGAGTGAAGACGCATTCTTTATACACAACCGACGGCAGAGGCGTCAACGAAGTTGCATTCCGAGAAATCCCTCGGCGCATCCTGATTCATGATGACGCATGATCTGTTCATCGAACTACCATGTAGAGGATGGTGGAATCCGATCAACACAATCCTCACTGATCTTAGGCAGTATTCTCGGTGTCACGACGCTCTATGTGCTGATCACGCATGTTCG
>JBDTPK010000336.1:0-4059 GCA_039932735.1 Nitrospirota bacterium | reverse complement strand
ACGTGTCTCATGTTACCACAGGCACATTCATACTGACAACCGTGCAACCACCAGCGCCTTACTCTTGATCTCCCTCAATGTCCAAGACAGCCAGATAGGGAAGGTTCCGGTACTTCTGCTGGTAATCGAGCCCATACCCAACCACATACTTGTTCGGAATCTTGAACCCCACATAATCGATGACGACATTACTGGTCCGTCGATCTGGCTTGCTCAGCAAGGTACAAATTCTAATTGATCGAGGCTTCTTTTTCACCAATGCTCTGACCAAATATTGGGCCGTCAGTCCGGAGTCGACGATGTCTTCCACCAGCAAGACGTCTTTCCCCTTGATGTCCTCGGTCAGTTCGGCCGCTATTTTTACCGTTTTACTCTTGCCGGATGTTTTGACCCGCGATGCCTCGCTCGTCACGATAAGAAAGTCCACCCGCATGGGAATCCTGATTGCGCGAGCCAAATCGGCATAGAAGGCATAGGCCCCCTTCAACACACCCACTAAGACGAAATCCTTCCCCGCATAATCGGTCGTGATCTGCTTGCCCAATTCACGAATCCTGGCGCGCATTTCTTCCTGCGTCACGATTGGCCGACCGAAGATCCGTTCCATACTCCCTTACTCCTTCTCTCTCTCCACTTTACGTACCGAGGCAACCAAACAGCGAGTCGTCGCACTCCGAACGACGAAACGCCCGTCTTGTTGCATGCCCACCACCCAGAGAATTCCCTCCGGTGCCACCAACAGTGGAACCTTACCACGCTCTTGTCGATCCACCTTCCTATCGGTAAAGAAATCTTGTAGCTTCTTGTTCTTCCCTTTCATCCCATAAGGAAAGAATCGATCGCCAGCCTGCCAAGTGCGAGCGACCAAGGGTTCTGAAAACCGGTCGGCATCGAATACTGCTACCCCTGGTGAGAGATACCTTCTCAGCTCTTCGGCGGCACGACGAGTCATGAGTTGTACATGAATTTGCTGATTCGTTCTAGCCCAATAGACGGTGGAAGGCACTGGAACAGTTAGCACCTCCCCCTTTTCTTGCTCTAAATCAATCTGATGGCTGCAATCCCCCCCTGCACCTGGGCTAAATCTCACCTCTCCCTGATCCAGCGTCACCAGTGCCTGCTTTAAAGATAACCGGGCTCCACTCCTTCCCTTGAGAAGGACACGCCGAACTGACTCCACCAAGTGAAGGCGGCTGGCTCGACCCTCCCCGTCGTAGGCCCGTAAAATTGTCCGAACGAGTCGCCGCTGAAGCGCGACCGGCAACTCGATGAAGGCCCGGCAATCGACTCGCTGCACACCTCCGGGATCATGGCTGACGAGCGCACCAACCAGCTGACTTGTAACTTGCTCCAGATATCGTTCGTCCTCCCGTAGCAAGTCCGCCTGGCGCTGCAGCACACGCACGGCAGCCGGGGCCAACCGTGTGACGACAGGGAGAAGTTCCTTCCTGATCCGATTACGATGATAGCGCGACTTCTCATTACTCGAATCACGACGATAGGTCAGTCCTTCATGATCCAGATAGGCCACAATCTCTTCTCGGGTAGCTGCGAGAAGAGGACGAACAATTCCGTCTTCACGAACGTACGGCATGCCCGCCAACCCAGTCATGCCAGCCCCACGCAGCAGCCACATGAGCACCGTTTCTGCCTGGTCATTGGCGGTATGGCCAACTACAATCTGGTCAGCCCCTACCTCGCAAGCCAGCTGCTTCATGAAGTTATAACGCGCGTCACGCGCGGTGGCTTGGAACGACGAGCATTGTCGTCGCTTGACCAACAGGGGTCGATGAATGACAAGCCGCAGTTGTCGTTCTCGACAATACTCGCTGACAAACGATTCATCACCGTCAGACTCCGCTCCTCGCAGCCCATAATTACAATGGGCAACCGTCAACGTGAGCCGCCAAGACCGAGCCAGACGATGGAGGAGTGACAATAACGCCATCGAGTCTGGCCCGCCCGACACGGACACCACGAGGTGCTGACCGGGAACGAACAGCTGTTGCCTGCGCACCGTCCGAACAAGATGGGTCAACAAGGTCGGGCATACTGTAGACCTGGATGATGGCCTCATGATCGTCGTCTCAAGTGCCATGGTTACTGAACTCTCTATGGAATGCGCTGCAAGCTGATGCGCGCCTGTTCCACATCACGGGCGATTTGCTTCGACAGCTCATCGGCAGAGGCAAAGGTGTGATCACCACGTACTCGTGTCACAAACTGCACGGTGATTTCCTGTCCATAGAGATCGCTGGTCTGATCCAAAAGATTGACTTCGATCAGCCGCTCGCCCGCTCCAAAGGTCGGCCTAGTCCCAATGTAGGCGATCGAATCAGAGGTCTGAGTACCGTGGACAGTCCGTGCGGCATAGACACCATCGGGCGGCACCACGCGATCAGCCGGGATGCGCAGATTAGCCGTAGGCCAGCCCATCGCGTGCCCCTGTTGCATCCCCTGCACCACAGCACCCCGAATCCCGTACACGCGTCCGAGTAACCTAGCCGCCCGCTCCATATTCCCTACCTGAATAAGCTGGCGAATCCTGCTTGAACTGACCACGTCTCCCTCACTCATCACGGGAGTTACGGGGTGCACGCGGAAGCCGCACTGTCCACCGAGACGCACGAGGTCATCGATACGCCCGGCCCGCCCCTTCCCAAAAGCAAAATGATTGCCCACGAACAGTTCAGACAGGGTGAGAGACCGATGCAGGATGTCTTCGGCAAATTGATCCGGGCTCATCGCCGCAAAGATGGGAGTAAAGTTCAGGAAGACCACTTCGTCGATCCCAGCTGCGTCGAAGTGCGCAAGCTTTTCCTCCGGACTGGTGAGAAAGCGCAGATCGACACGGGGTGCAAGGATTTTTACCGGATGCGGTTCGAAGGTCAGCACGAGCGCCGTCCCCTGTGCCCTCCGGGCCGTCTCGACCACCGTCTGCAAAAGCGCTCGATGGCCCAGATGGTGGCCGTCGAAATTGCCGATCGTGGCGACCGGATAGGCACGTGGACACTCGCCGGCCAACCCACGCGTCACTTTCAGCATGGTCGTCAGCGGAGGAGGCGCGCAGCGTCTTTGGCAAAATAGGTCAGAATGAGATCTGCGCCGGCCCGCTTAATTGAAAGCAGCGATTCCATCATCGCCCGAGATTCATCGAGCCAGCCGGCATTGGCAGCCGCTTTGATCATGCTGTATTCCCCGCTCACTTGATAGGCCGCCACCGGCAATAACATCTGTGCCCTGGCAGAGGCAATGATATCGAGATACGGCAGCGCCGGTTTTACCATGATGATGTCGGCCCCTTCTTCGACATCGAGGGCGATCTCCCGAAGCGCTTCCCGGCGATTGGCAGGATCCATCTGGTATGACTGCCGATCGCCGAACTGCGGGCGGGACAACGCCGCCTCCCGAAACGGCGCATAAAAGCAAGACGCAAATTTGGCAGCATAGGCCATGATCGGTAGCTCGGGAAAACCCGCCTGGTCCAGTTCCGCCCGAATCGCCGCCACCCTTCCATCCATCATATCGGACGGGGCCACCATGTCGGCACCGGCTTGCGCATGAGTCCTGGCCATCGCACAGAGACACTCCAAAGTTTCATCGTTAAGAATGCGTCCGTCCTTGACGATACCGCAGTGGCCATGCTCGGTGTATTCGTCGATGCAGACATCAGTCACAACCATTAGCCCTGGCACCTGGTCCTTCACTGCTTTGACGGCCCGCTGCAGGATACCGTTTGGATCGAATCCCGAACTCCCGCGACCATCTTTCCGGTCAGGAATTCCAAAGAGGATGATCGCGGAGATCCCCAAGACCACAATCTCACGCGCCTCTTTCACCAAGAGATCGACCGACAGCCGAAACTGGCCCGGCATCGAGGAGATCTCCTCCCTCCGGTCTTGCCCTTCGACGACGAATACTGGATAGATGAAGTCGGACGAAGCCAGGCTCGTCTCCCGTACCATGCGACGAAAGGCCTCATGCTGTCGCAGCCGCCGAAGGCGCTGTATTGGAAAGGCCATCGAATCACTTCCTCGGGAGATTCGTCAAGAACAGGAC
>JBDTPK010000335.1:0-4070 GCA_039932735.1 Nitrospirota bacterium | reverse complement strand
ATTGTGATCGCCATCGAGGATTCCCGTGGAATCGAATGGGAAACTAGACAATCCTCTACCCTCCGCTTCGCAAGCCGGCGAAGGCATCTGTACGCGTTGCGGAGGGTTGATGGTCATGAAATATTACCTAGATCTCCAGGACGATACCGGTCAAATCGGCATCACGGGCTTGCGTTGCACTAGTTGTGGCGAGGTCATCGACCCCGTCATTCTTCAGAACAGATTGAACCCGACGCCGGATCTCTCACAAGGCGTGAAGAAGAGGAAATATGCCCAACGGGTCGATCACAAGGGGACAGATACCCATGATCGGAACGGCCACGGACATGACAGGCAACCAGACGACTAACTGATTGTTAGGCCGGCGCGGAAGGCCGGCTAGTGAGCTGAGACCATGCAGATTGTTGTAACCGGAGGAACGGGGTTCATCGGTTGGCCCCTATGTGCGTCACTCTGCCAGGAGGGGCATCGGGTCACGCTCCTTACAAGAAGGATTGAAGCGGAACGGTCCTGTGACTCGATCGTCACGGCCGTCGAGTGGAATAGCCGAACGGCGGGAGACTGGGAGCATTGTCTTGACGGGGCCGATGCTGTCATTAATTTGGCTGGTGCACCGATAGCCGATGGGCGCTGGACCGACGCCCGCAAGCAGCTCCTCACGGAAAGCCGAGTCCTCACCACTCGTCTGCTGGTAGAAGCCCTGTCCCGCCGATCTGTGAAATCTCCCACGCTGATAAGTGCTTCCGGCATCGGCTTCTACGGGGCCAGCGACGATCGTGTACTGGATGAGGAAGCCCCTCGCGGTCAAGGCTTTCTGCCCGAACTCTGTCTTGCATGGGAAACGGAGGCGCTGAGGGCCGCGAAGTTCGGTGTGCGAGTCGTCACGTTGCGGACCGGGATGGTGCTCGAACGAGACGGTGGTGCCTTACCGAAGATGCTGTTGCCATTTAGACTTTTCGCCGGCGGTCCGATCATGCCAGGGACTCAGTGGGTGTCATGGATCCATCGACTCGATCACATCGGATTGATCAAATGGGCACTCACGACGCCGAGCGTCTCTGGCCCCGTCAATGCTGTGGCTCCCGAGGCTGTGACGATGTACCGGTTCTGCGACTCGATTGGACGAGTCCTCCACCGGCCCTCCTGGCTGCCAGTGCCGGGCTTTGCATTGCAGCTGGCATTGGGTGAACTTGGGACGCTCATGACCACGGGCCAACGGATCACTCCGGATAAGGCGCTCTCTGGGGGATACAACTTTCGCTATCCAAAGCTGGAGCCTGCCTTGCGGGCGATCCTGACGAAGCGATAAGGAAGGGGGGTGTAGCATAACCCTAGACTCTTCTGGTGCTCGAACTTGCGAATCAATCGTATTACCAAGGAGGTATTCACATGAAAACCAAGAAGGTCGGCGTCACGACCACCGTACTACTGAGCGTGCTGGCTATCGCGCTGTGTCAGATCTCAGGGATGACGAGTGAGGTCAGAGCTGCTGAGGATCAGGACAAGCCAGACAGTCAGACCCAGCGACCGCATGGAGACGATGCCACTCTGCCGAATGGCGTCATTGGCGTGTCGTTACATGTCGGGGCAGAACGTATTGGCGATCCGGCTTCCCTGTATGTGGCCCATGTGCATCCAGAGGGTCCGGCACAGCAAGCAGGCCTGAAGCACGGAGACGAAGTCGTAACAGTGAATGGGGCGGCAGTCGCTGGCAGGACCTATGAGCAGGCGATACAGATGGTGCGCGGGGAGGCGGGTACCACGGTGAAACTGGGCATGAAGGGGGATGGGGGTCTGCGCGAGATTACGCTCACCCGAGTCGCCGGCGAAAAACTCTATAAGAGCAGGATGGGATCACATGGTAGGTCAGCGCGATAAATATGGATCATGATCGACGCCAGGCGTCCGCGTTGGGTTTTCTTCCTCTGATCAACGTGCGTTGGCAATACATCTCAACCGTACAAGGCCCACAACGGGAGGGTTCGACCATGAATAGGCGAATGACAGGGATAGGATCGACGATGATTCTCCTTGTTGCGGTACTGTGTTATCCCAACGGAGCTGCAGCACATGGAGGCATGAACGGAGAAGACGATCCGTGCTTGCGCAGAGTCGGCGAGAACGTGGTGCATTTCAACGCCTATCAGCCCCAATATGCGCTGAAAGATCAATACTGCACGGACATTCCACGGGAAGGCGAGACCTTCCTGGTGGTGGACCTCGTGGACCCTGCGCTGCGCAATCAACCGATCGGGATGCGGGTGGTGAGGGGGAACGGGAAGAATGAGACCGACAGTCAGATTGTCGCGGACATGCGTCCGAGCATCCACCCGGATGGAGTCATCAGGAGCGAAGTCAGACTGGATAAGGGTTTGTACACGGTTACCATTGCGTCGGGAACGCATAATCTGATGCATCGCCCACAGTATCTCTTGCGGGTGGACATGATCGAATACCAGAAGCTTGCACGCACTGCGGCAGTCCCCCTCATCGGAGTACTGCTCCTGGCCTGGCTCGGGTATAAGCTCGTACGATCGAAGTGGCTACAGAGTTGGCGAACGGGAAATACTCCATGAAATTAGCCACGAGAAATCTGTTTATCCCCATGGCCTGGAGGCCGATCTTTTTCACAAAGGAAGTCCGGCAACCAAGCACCACAGACTGGTATCAGAGGAGCTCGTATAGATGAGAGCAGTTGTCTGGCTCAGACGGGATCTGCGGCTACAAGATCAGCCGGCGCTCACTGCGGCCTGCGCAGAGAGCGACGACGTCATCCCTCTCTTCGTATTCGACGACCCTCTCTTGCGCTCGCGGCGGTTCGGCTCGCCTTGCGTGACCTTCATGGTCTCCTGTCTTAATGAGCTCGCCGGTGCCTTGGCCGTTCAAGGACTTAACCTGCAGTGGCGCCGAGGGAATCAGATCGAGGAGGTGATTCGTTTCGTCGAGGACGTCAAGGCGGATGCTGTCTACTGGAACCGCGATTACGAGCCAGCATCGATCCAGCGAGACCGAAACGTTCAGCAGGCGCTCATGACCCGTGGTGTGGTGGTCCACACGTTCAAAGACCAAGTGGTCTTCGAATCCGAAGAGATCAGAGGATCAACGAGAGCTCCGTTGCAGCGATACAACGCCTATTGTGCCAGGTGGTGGAGCAAGTGGCACGTGGCGCCCCCGCAACTCCTTCCCTCTCCAGTCAGGCGGCGAAACCAGCGAGCCAGTACTTCATCACCCATGATCGCGCTGCCGACGGTGGAAGAACTCGGCTATCGGACAGTTCCCTTGTCGGTCAAACCAGGAGAGAAAGAAGCGCAGAGACGGCTTCGCTGGTTTCTTGATGGTCCCGTCCATTGCTATGTTAAAGGACGAAACCTACCCGCAATCGACGGGACATCCAAACTATCTCCGCAGTTCCGGTTCGGGACGCTCTCGGTGCGAACCGCGGTGCATGCCGCCTTAGGCACGTTCGCAGCAGAAAGCCGGGTATTGCGTCGCGACGTACTCACGTGGATCGATGAATTGATATGGCGTGAGTTTTTCCAACACATTTTGTCCTCGTTTCCACAAGTGGCCTCCGGTCCGTTCCGAAGCAAGGAAGGACTGCCGAGACCCCGTCCGGCTGGAGCAGAGCGGAATCGTCTCTATGCATCCTGGTGTGAAGGACAGACCGGTTATCCGCTGGTGGATGCAGGCATGCGTCAGTTGAACCAGACCGGGTGGATGCACAATCGTGTGCGGATGGTCGTGGCGTCGTTTCTCATCAAGGATCTTCGCATCGATTGGCAAAGCGGTGAGCGCTATTTCATGCAGCGGCTCATCGACGCCGATCTAGCCGCCAATAATGGCAATTGGCAATGGGCCTCTTCGACCGGGACGGACTCCGTGCCGGGGTATAGGATTTTCAATCCTCTGCTGCAGAGCAGGAAGTTCGATCCCGAAGGTGCGTACATTCGGCAGTATGTGCCTGAACTTGCAGCCGTTACGACTGACCGAATTCATGCGCCGCATGTGATGACGCACGAAGAACAGGCCCTGGCTGGATGCCGCATCGGTATAGACTATCCTTTGCCCAT
>JBDTPK010000334.1:0-4096 GCA_039932735.1 Nitrospirota bacterium | reverse complement strand
AAGGGCGAACAGCAGGTAGGGCTGACGAAAGAATCTATCCCGTGGGAGCCTGCCGGCAAAGATCGAAATCCCCCGGAGCCCAAGCCGATGAAGGCGTTCAGGCGATCATCGACGCGCGGAACCGCTCCGCATTGAGGATGATTAGGGAGACTGATTTCCCCTGCCGGAACGGAGGGGAGAAGCCATGTGAGGAAACGGCTGACTCTACAAAGGTTAGGGTTCAACCGGAGCCTTTCCGCACCCTCAAGGCCATTTCGCCGTAGTTCTCTGCAATTCAACCGCACTGCGAGAGCCCGGACATTTCTCCCGACAGAACTAGGGTTTTTCCTCGTATGTACCATTCTGGCAGTGCGTTAAAGTGAGGTCATGTTTTAGCACACGCGATGCAGACACCGTGGATGGCGCATACAGACATGGCGTACAAGCGCAACGACGGTCATGCAACGGTGAACGGGACTCGCAACAATGACTGAAATGCCTCATCCTTCGGTTTCCTGTTCGGTGCGAAGATGTTCTTCTAGCAATAGGCTTTCGTCGAGCGGTACTGAAATTCGATTCTTCATGTCACCCTATTACTGAGCCGATCATCAAATAGTGCGTAGCTTGAGCTTAATAATTGCCTGTTTTGCCTGTAAAAATGCACTTTCAGTAAAGTTATACGCGCACACTTTGACGGTCTCATCAGTATGTAGGACTTCATCAGCTGGGAACTCACACGCGTCACACACAAAGGAGACTCATTATGAAAAAGATAATCGTGGCATTCATCGGAATGGGATTGGTCAGTCTCCCATTCCTCACCTCTTCTCATGCCGAAATGAAGTCGGCTGAGTCTCCAGCTTCGAGTGAGATCGGCTCGTCCGATCCCCGGGGAGCCACCAAGGTGGGCGAGACGGATATTACCAATGCGAAAGGCCAAGGGAATGCCCCAAGCAAATACACCATCATGCCGGTGGCCAGAGGGAAGAAGGTCGAAGTCGAGAGTCAACTGATCGGCGAGACCGTGAAGGATCTCAAAGGCGAAGACCTTGGCAAATTAGAACAACTGATTATGGACTCTGAGACTAAGAGAATTGAGTATGCCATGATTTCAATCGGCGAGACCGGCGAAATGAAGGCCTATCCCTGGAGCGCATTCAAGATCAACAAGGATCAAGGAAACGTGGTGCTGAATGTCACCAAGGAACAACTCCAGTCGAAGATGACCGATCGTTCTCCGGACATTCAGGCGCTGGAACAACAATTACAAACCTTGCGGCAAAGTGAGTCGCGCAAGGGAGCACGCGAGGGCCAGAATTTTGGGGACCGCGACGCCGCTGGTCCGATGGGCGAGGAGAAGCGCAGCGGCGGAGCGGAAGCACCACCGCCGGTCAGCAAAAAGTAGCTTGATCGTAAATGCCGGGAAGGGCTGCGAGGAATTGGCATTGTTTTGATGTGGAGGTCAGGCCCGTACCTGGCTCTGAACTGATACACGATATGGGGCTGCAACGCTATTGGAAAAAGCGCAACTTCCACGACACGCCCGAACCACGGGGGCAAACGGCAGCTCCGTCGGCCCGGTCGCAATTTGTGATCCAACAGCATGCGGCGAGTCACCTCCACTATGACTTTCGGTTGGAATTGGATGGTGCCTTGAAGAGCTGGGCCGTGCCCAAAGGGCCCAGTCTTGACCCTGGCCATAAGCGGCTGGCCATGCACGTCGAGGATCATCCCCTCGAGTATGCCGGGTTCGAAGGCCTTATTCCCCCCAAACAATATGGCGCCGGGACGGTGCTGCTCTGGGATCAAGGCTCCTGGACCGCCATAGGTGATCCCCGGTCGAGTTACCGGAAAGGGAGATTAAAGTTCCGTCTGGAGGGCGAAAAGTTACGCGGTATGTGGAATCTTGTCCGGATGGGGGGACAGCAGGAGGCCGGCAAGGAACCGTGGTTGCTTATCAAGGAACAGGATGAGGAAGCGCGAACGGGAACACACAGCGAGGTGACGCGGACACACCGGAAAAGTGTCGCTAGTGGGCGCACTCTCGGACAGATTGCCTCGGGCCATTCCCCGGTCTGGCAGTCGACTCGAATCGCGAAAACGAAAAGGCTATTGCCACCAACTACTCCTGCCCGGAACAGGAAACCCTTGGCTGGTGCGCGCCGTGCGCCCCAGGAAGACTGGATGCCCCCGCAATTGGCGACGTTGGCAGAGAAGGCTCCCACGGGGAATGGCTGGGTGCATGAAATAAAATACGACGGCTATCGCATCTTGTCCCGCGTGCAGAATCACTCGGCCACGCTGGTCACCCGGAACAATCACGAGTGGACTCCCAAACTACAGCGGATTGCCGAAGCGGTGTCGGCCTTGCCCGTGAAGAATGCCTGGCTGGACGGCGAAGTGGTCGCGCTGATGCCGGATGGCCACATCAGTTTCCAAGCCCTCCAGAATGCCTTCGATACGCGATTAGACACGAACCTGGTTTACTACGTGTTTGATCTCTTGTATCTCGATGGGTATGACTTGAGGCAGGTCCCACTCCGCGCCCGGAAACAAACCTTGGCCGAACTACTAGCGAGCAAGGCCGACGGAGTGGTCCGGTATAGCGACCATATCATCGGTGACGGCCACGTGGTCTTCGAGCAGGCCTGCCGCCAGGGCATGGAAGGGATCGTGTGCAAGCGGGCTGATGGGGCCTATCTCGCCGGGCGCAATAGCAATTGGATGAAGGTCAAACGTGGCCACCGACAGGAATTCGTAATCGGAGGGTTTTCTGACCCCACTGGGTCCCGTGTGGCCTTTGGGGCATTACTCCTGGGAGTATACGATGCACAAGGACAATTCCGCTATGCCGGGAGAACGGGCACTGGATTTTCTGAACGCACCCTCAAGGAGTTGCACAAGAAGTTGACGGGGTTCAAGGCGCTTCGATCCCCATTTGTGAATACTCCCACCGGCATCGATGCGCGCGGGGTGCACTGGGTGAAGCCCCGCTTGGTGGCGGAGGTGGCGTTTGCCGAGTGGACGAAGGAGGGGCTGCTCAGGCAGGCCTCGTTTCAGGGATTACGTGAAGACAAACCGGCTACATCCGTGGTCAGGGAAAAGCCCACAACGCATACGGTCGTGCCATCAGCTTCGAGCGGAGTCTCGAAGACTTCCATTGTACGCCGCGAAAAGAAAACACGCAGAGCCTCGGCCCAAGACCAGCATTCCGTGAATACACCGACCACCGTTGCGGGGATGACATTAAGCCATCCTGATCGCGTGCTGTTCCCTGATCACGGGCTCACCAAACTCCAGTTGGCCCGCTATTATGAATACGTGAGTGCCTGGTTGCTGCCTCATCTACACGACCGCCCCTTGACGCTGGTGCGTTGCCCGGAAGGGCAGGACAAGGAGTGTTTCTATCAAAAACACGCGAACAACACGGTCCCTGACGCGATCGCCCGAGTGAACATTCAGGACGACAAGGGTCTGTCATCGTACATGATCGCCGATTCACTCCCAGCTGTGATCGGACTCGTGCAGATAGGCGTGATGGAACTGCACACGTGGGGAGCGAAGCGAGAGGCACTCGACCGCCCTGACCGCATCATTATGGATCTTGACCCTGATCCGGCGGTCCCATGGAATTTAGTGGTGGAAGCCGCACAACTGCTCAAGACGCTGCTCAATGAATTGGCGCTCGAATGCTTTGTGAAGACGACCGGCGGGAAAGGCCTCCATGTGGTGCTCCCGTTGCAGCCCGTGCATACGTGGGACGAGGTCAAAACGTTCTCCAAAGGATTGGCGGAACATTTGGTGCGCCTCATCCCGGACCGCTTCGTGGCGAATATGTCCAAGCGGAAACGTACAGGTAAGATCTACGTGGACTATCTGCGCAATGCGAGAGGGGCGACGGCAATCGCGGCCTATTCGACGAGGGCGAGGGCCGGAGCGCCGCTCTCGGTTCCACTTGCATGGAATGAACTGTCGAACGAGCTACGGTCGGACCATTTCACCGTTGCGAACGTGGCGGAGCGGTTGAAGAGACTGAAGGTGGATCCGTGGAGGAAGTATTTCACCATCAAACAGAAGCTCACGCGAAGGATGAAAGCCGCTCTGGGCGTGTCGGAGC
>JBDTPK010000333.1:0-4101 GCA_039932735.1 Nitrospirota bacterium | reverse complement strand
ACGCCGACGTGCCGATCGAAGACCGGCAGATCCAGCCGGCCAGTCTCGATCTGCGACTCGGACGCAAAGCCTATCGATTGATCAGCAGCTTCCTGCCGGAGTTGTCCGAGATCACGAGCCGACTCAACGTTCTGGACTTCTACCAGTCCGACCTCGTGATGTACGAGATGGACCTGACTGAGGGGGCCATTCTTGAGAAAGGCCACGTCTATCTGGTGCCGCTCTTGGAACATCTATCGTTACCCAAGACCCTCCGGGCCCGGACCAATCCAAAAAGTACGACCGGACGGCTAGATGTCTTTACCCGCATCGTCACGGATCTTAACACTGGTTTTGATGAAATCCGAGCCGGCTATTCCGGTCCCCTCTATCTCGAAATCGTTCCGCGCTCCTTCGCCATCAAGGCGAAAACCGGGTACTCCCTCAATCAGATTCGCTTCGTGCGCGGCAATGCCACCGTATCGGACCGCTCGCTCCAGACGCTCCACACGCGAGAGCCCTTGCTCTACCACAATCTCCCGACGAAGCACTCGCTGGGTGCCCGTGATCTCCGCACGGATCGCGGCCTGTTTCTCCGTATCGATCTGAAGGGAGACGACCGGAATACCTTGCCGATTATCGGCTATCGGGCAAAGAAAAATAGTCACGTCATCGATCTGTCGAAGGTCGGCCACTATGCCGCGCTCGATTTTTGGGAGCCCCTCTACCGCCACCGCCAGGACAGTCTTCTCTTGGAACCGGAGGAATTTTACATTCTCGCGTCGAAAGAGCGAATCCGTGTGCCCGCCGGCTACGCGGCCGAAATGGTCGCGTTCGAAGCAGCCTGTGGCGAGTTACGGACCCACTACGCCGGGTTTTTCGATCCGGGATTTGGGTACGGCCGCGGCGAGTTGCACGGCACCCAAGTGGTCCTGGAGGTCCGCCCCCACGACGTGCCCTTCCTGATCCATGATGGACAAACCTTCTTTAAGGTTGTATACGACAGGATGCTCGCACGCCCCAGTCAGCTCTATGGCACGGCACTCGGGTCCTCGTATCAGCGCCAAGGGCTGACCTTGAGCAAACATTTCAAGGCCTAGCAGGATGCTGAAAAGGTCCGCCAGCGGCGTTCTCGCATCGTTCAGACCCTCAACGTACCCCAAGGGTACGCCTCGGGCCTTCACTCGCTGCGGCCTTGCTGAACGGTCTTTTTGAGCATCCTGCAAAAGGGTTCTCCCGTTGGGCCACTTATGTAGCCCCTCGAAGTTCTTGCGTGCCAGTAATGTTGCTCCGTAGCTTCCTAGCGGGATGACGATGAAGCGGGCCTTCGGCAGGATGCTCAATATCCGTGAAGGGTATCTTGCGAAGCATCGCTCGCTCTTGATTCGAACGTTTCACGTTTCAGAAACAGATAGGAACCAGCTGACCATGCCGCCAGAGCCGATGAACGAGCCGGAGCGCCGCGAGCCGGAGGAGGACTCCGGGGGCGACAACCAGATGCGCGTCGCCGGGATGGTCATAGGCACCGCCCTCATTTTCATCGGCTTCCTCGACGTGTTTCTCTCGATCAGCGGGGGATTCGAGATCGACATCATTCCTTTCTTGATTTATTTCGGCGGGGTCGCCGTGTGGGCCAATGCGGTCGTCGAAAACGCAACCATCCGCTACAGCCTCATTGGCGGCGCCCTCCTGCTCGCAGCCATCTTCTTCCAGTATGGGGAAGTCCTCTTCTGGCACAAGCAAGTGCTGTTTTGGTCCACCGTGGTGGTGGTGATGTATTTCATGTTCTACGAACCGAAAAAACCAATCTGATAGAAACCCGATCTGTCGAGTCTGTCTAGCCCAACTAGTCTATCTGGCTCATCTGGTTCGTTTCGTTCAACCAAACAGATAAAACAGACCGAATAGACCAGATAGACCAAATGAACAAGACGGTTGATGTGTCATGGCGATGCCGATTTCGGTCATCATTCCCACACTGAACGAAGAACGGACGATCACAGCGACACTCGCACACACCGCCTCGCTCGGCTTCGACGAACTCATCGTGGTGGATGGAGGAAGCACCGATGCGACTCCCGCACTCCTCGAATCATACCGACTCAGCACACAGTCCTCATCCCTGAGTCGGATACATTGGGTGACCGCTCCGCCCGGGCGCGCCAGGCAGATGAACGAAGGCGCAAAGGCCAGCCGCGGAGAAATCTTATTGTTTCTCCATGCCGACACGGGGCTTCCAGGCGATGCCCAAGCAGTGATCAACACGGCACTGGCTGATCGACGGATGGTGGGGGGGCGGTTCGATGTCCAGTTTGATCGCCCCTCAATGTGGGGAGCCGTCATCAGCAGGACGATGAACTGGCGATCGAGACTGAGCGGCATCGCGACCGGCGATCAGGCCCTGTTCGTACGCCGCTCTATCTTCGAGCAGATGGGAGGTTTTGCCGACATACCATTGATGGAGGATCTCGAGTTCTCTCGCCGGCTCAAACGTGAGGGAGCGACCGCAGCCCTAACCGCAACCGTGACCACCTCGTTTCGTCGCTGGGAACAGCAGGGCCCCTTGCGGACGATCCTCTTGATGTGGACCTTACGGTTGCTGTATGGGATCGGCATTGGGTCTCACACACTCAGTCGTTGGTATGGATTGGTGAGGTAAATCATGACGCAGCCTTTGGCTCAGAATCCCGACAAGTCCCCCCTTACGCCTCACGCGGCTCTCGTGATCTTCGCCAAAGCCCCGATCCCAGGCGAGGTCAAGACGCGGCTCTGCCCGCCGCTGACGCCGGATGAGGCGGCGACCCTGCACGGCAGCTTTGTCCTCGACATGCTGGAACGGACCAAGCTCGCCGTCGCGAAACTTCAGCTCCCCTTCCATAGGTACCTGGCCTGCACACCTTCCTCTGAGCTGGTGTTTTTCAAAATTATGGAAGAACGGCAAGGCGTCCGCCTATTGGATCAAGTCGGAGAGGATTTGGGCCAGCGGATGCACCGCACTTTTGTCGACTTATTCGCCAAAGACTATACCCATGTGATCATCGTGGGAACCGACGTCCCCACCTTACCTCTGTCGTTTTATCAGGAAGCGCTCACGCTGCTAGCAAAATCAGACGTGGTCTTGGGACCGGCCCTGGATGGAGGCTACTATCTCATCGGCCTCAAGCAGCCGAGAGAACAACTCTTTACCGAAGTGTCCTGGTCCACCGATCAAGTCCTCTCCGTCACACAGCAGAAGGCCAAGGCACTGGGCTTATCTGTCAGCCTCACCAGTGCTTGGCGCGACGTGGATACGATCACAGACTTGCAGGCACTCATTACAGAATGCCGAGAGGACAATAAGAAGCCCAAACAAAACCGGACATTCTCCATGCGAACTGCCGGAACCTTACAGCTACTCGCGACCAGACTCAAAACTCGATAAGATAGGCGATCAGCCACAGCGACGACGAAAGGGGTCACCCATATGGCAGGGCGAGTGGCACTCATTACGGGTGGGGCCAAAGGTATTGGACGGGGAATCGCGCTCGACCTGGCGGCACAACAGTGGTCGGTTGCGATCTGCTACCGCACGAGCGAAGCGGAGGCTGCTGCCACAGTGGACGCGATCATCAATCGAGGCGGCCGTGCGCTCTCCATTCGCTGTGACGTATCGGACCCCCAGGCGGCCAAAGGTCTCGTCACTCAAGTCGAGCAGCAGTGGGGACATATCGACGCCCTGATCAATGGCGCCGGCCCCTACCATCGTGTGAATCTGTTCGACGAAACGGTCGAGGGATGGAACGAGATGTTCGACGGCAATCTCCATCCAATCTTCTATCTGGCACGAGCCGTCGCGCCAGGCATGAAGGCTCGCAAATCCGGGCACATCATCAGCTTTAGTATGGCCAACGCCGATCAGATGATTTCACAGCCGGACGTGACAGCCCATTATATCGCCAAGGCCGGTGTCCTAATTCTGACTCGCACACTGGCCAAACTGCTGGCGCCGCACGGAATTACCGTCAATGCCATCTCGCCTGGCTTCATCGATTCAGGCAGTGCGCCGCCGGAAGAGCTCGCCGGCATGACCAAGCGCATCCCCGCCGGCTACATCGGAACGGTAGACGATACTGTAGCAGCAGT
>JBDTPK010000332.1:0-4106 GCA_039932735.1 Nitrospirota bacterium | reverse complement strand
TCATTGACAGGTGTATTGGTCGCAATTACCACAGCCTCTGCAGTTACCGTCTGACCATCCCGTGTTTCGATGCGAGCTGATTCACCCACTTCGATTTTTACCGCATGCGTCTCTGTATAAATGCGCTCTCCATCTCTCATGATGGCCTGCGCGACTGCCGCCAAATACTTCAAGGGGTGAAATTGTGCCTGCCCCGGAACGCACAGTGTCCTTCCGGTATCGAATGCTGTGACAGGCGCTCGGGCGACCATATGGACATCGGTCAGGCCGGCATGCTGCGCAGCGGCCATCTCTCTATCAAGGATGTCGGTGGATTCTTCCAGGGGCACGAAAAGGTATCCATCCACACGCTCAAAGTCACAAGTAATCTGTTCTTCACGAACGATTCGTTCAATTTGGCTGATGGCAGTCGAATGACTTTGAGCCCCCAACTGCGCACCTTTATCTCCATGTAACCGCTCCAGCTCAACGTACCGGTCGTCCCAAAGCGGTTACGAGGTGAGCCGTTGTCCGTTCAGTCTCACCGGACACAATCGGGCCATCATCCAAGACAATGACGGATTTTCCGGCACGCCCCAACAAATACGCGGTGGTTAAACCCGCGATGCCGCTCCTACGATACAGACGTGAGCCTGCTCATTCGTGAGCAACCTAGAAAAACCGGGCAAATTGGCGGCGGTTGCCATCCAGACTGAAATGCTTTCTCCCGCGTGGTTTTTCATATGACTTTCTCCCATGTCATCCAGCTGGATTTCTACCGCTCTCACAGGGCCAGATGTATCGCTTTCCTTTTCCTGCCCCGTTCTTATACATGGCCTCACGGCTTTCGCCGAAACGGTCTACGACGGGATCCGAGTTCTCTCCTCAAATACCGTCCTGCACGACGCAATCCCCATACTCCTGCTGACGTTCGCGCCGTGGACGCGTCATATTCGCCGGCCACATTAATTCTCCGAAACTGAGCAATGTAGCTCACTTTCTACCCAGCTAAAGGTCCAGCATGATTGTGTGGCGTACCGGGAGTGTTCGATCATCGGATGATATGTGAACAGGGTCCACGGCGCTTGAATAGAGCGGAAGGGGATGGCTTACGGCGTGTATGCGATGCGGTGGGCTCCTGATGATACAGGAACGGGGGGCCATTGACAATGTCCGTGGTAAACGGCTCCGGAGAGTGAGAGGTGTGTGAACTGTGTGTCCACTGACGATTCCGTGGTTTTCGTGAATTGTCTTATTGAAAGGAGGTCAATATGCTGTACTACGCACTGATGTTCTTGGTGGTTGGAGTCATTGCGGGCGCCCTGAATCTGGCCGGAGTGGCCGCCGTAGCGGTCCAGATTTCCTGGATTCTGTTCTTGATCGGGATTGTGTTGCTGGTGATCCATCTGTTCACGAATCGCTCCGTCCGTATACCCTGAGCCGCATGATTCAGTTGAGACAGTGGTGGTCCTCTACATATAGATGAGCACTCGTTGAGCTGTACAGGAGGTTTCCGATGAAATGTCAAAATCGGTTCGTTCGGGTGCGCGTTATTTCTTCCTGTCTGTGCAATTTTGATCAGTTTTGATTTTTCCTGAGGCGTAGAATAAACATTGTGGCCATCATGAAAGAATCAACTTTCATTCAATTGATGCATTCCAAAGTTTAACAAGGAGGTATTTCCATGAATCTGACCCGATATCTAGGAATTGCGCTACTTTTTATGTTGGGCTGTCAGGGCATGCCCACGATGACGAGGAGTGGGGACGTCAAAGACATCATTATTGGGGATGACCTGACGTTAGGCGAAACTGGTGTCAATGCTGGTGATGAAGTTCGGTGGATCAACAAAAGGACCGCGCCTGTCCACGTCATCTTTCTCGACGCAGTGTTGGATAAGCAGTTGTCATGCAAGAATAATTTCGGTGGCTTTATGACACGCAGCGACACAGCCGAACTGGAAACAAACGAAACCGCCAGCGCCTGTTTCCGGGATGCCGGCTATTTCCGGTATATCGTCAAGATGGAATCTGCCAGAACGACTGGCGACATCAGCGTTCAGGGAGTGATCAAGGTAGGAGGACAGGGAGGCCAGGCCGTTGGTCAAACAAGCGATCAGGACCGTGGTCGAACCAGTGATCAAAAAACTGGGCACCCTGGTGCTGTTGATAACGTAAGTACTCCAAGAAGCACAACGTCGACCACTACCAGTACGACGACGACCACTGAAGAACAAGTGGTAAAACCAAGCCCCCCTCAGTAGGTAAATGAACTATCGAGCATAATTGGGGGACTTCCCATGAAACTGGCGAACAGGAAAATTCATGATGGCGTCGAGCAGTCCCCGCTGAAGGCTCTCCGCGCGAGGGAATTATTGAAGGAGCTTGGCCAGGGCTGGGCACTCAACGGGAAAGGGCATTTGGAGCGGCGCTACACCTTCAAAGATTTTGCTCAAGCGCTGGCATTCGTAAAGAAGGTCGGCGCTGTCGCGGAGGCCGAGGGCCATCATCCCGACCTATATCTGGCTTGGGGGAAGTGCAAGATCGAGATCTGGTCGCACAAGATTAAAGGTCTGACTGAGAGCGACTTTATCTTAGCGGCCAAAGTCGAACAGAAGTTTAAACCGTTTCGTGCGCCGGCATAACGACAGGAGTCCGGGCTCTCGGGTGAAGAGAGTGTGAAGATTTCGCTTCCGGATGCTCCGGTCGTAGCGCCTCGATAATAATCGTACCTAGCAGGCTGCGGAAAAACTCAGTTGACACTCAAATCCCGCTGTGTTCTTACGCGTGGAGTTTACACAGGAACAACTCGCAGGTTGCTCAAAAAGACCAGACTTCTCACCCGCCCAACCCAGCGCGCTGAGACGCGCCTTGTCCCAGGCAAGGCCGCAGCGAGTGAAGAGGCGAAGGAGGTACAGACCGCACTTCGTGAGGCCGTTCGCCCTTGCAATAGGGCTTGGTGAACGGAAAAGTCCCTCCAGTGCATCCGATTTCCGAAAAACTCTCGTTGAGTCTCTGAGCGATGCGAGAACGCCGCTGGTGGACTTTTTCAGCATCCTGCGAGGGCGCGATGGCCATTCTCTCTGTCTCAGGCTCTCGTTACTCCATCAATGAGGGCTGTCGATCATGCACCCATCGGGATGGCCGCTGAACTGGCAGTGAAGCTGGGGATTGTGGCGATCCTTCTTTCTTCACCATGACTGACGATCCCATCGTCGGGCTCCGCGTCGGACGGATTGTCCAGCTTTCCTCGGAGAGCCGAGCGGGCTGGACCATGTCTTGGTTGCATGCTCTCCCTGGATCGCTCGCTCCTTCTCACGCTGGCTGTCTCGTTTGTCTGGTTGAGCCAAATAAATCAGACAAAGCAAGCAACCAAATAGACCAGATTAGCCTGCTCGTTCGTGCTGCTTTACGCCACAGTGGCAATTTGATTCACTGTCGCAATACTCCCCAACATCGCGATCGTCACCCATCTAAACTCGTTTGATTCTTTTGATAATCTTACATGAATCTCAAGAAATGGGAGGGCTGCGTCAGGGTATCGCCTTTGCAGTTCCACCGTACGAGAGTAACTGGACGGTCTGTCCAGTCCCCTTCTGTGGCCGGAGCGTACAGTATGCGGCTTCCTCCTTCCTTGTGTTGCAATCGTAGTTATTGTGGCAGGAGTCGCTTCCTGCTATGCGATCGTGGTTGAAGTTCTTACGGGTACTGCGGGCTAGGTTTGGGACATCGTGAGGTGAGTGGATAATCGTGATGCCAGTGGATAAAAAAATATCGTTCTCGATTTGGTACGTCGTTCTTGCAATTATTGCGATCCTGTTCGTGCACAATTTCATCACGCCCATGCAGACGCTTGAAGAGCTTCCGTACAGCGAGTTCAAAACACTTATGGCGGCCGGCAAAGTAGTGGAGGTGACGGTCACCAATCAGCGAGTGACCGGGAAGTTGAAGTCGGAAGAAGGGGCCAAAGAGCCGAAGTTGTTTACGACCGTTCGGGTGGAAGATCCCGATCTGGTCAAGGAACTCAGTGCGCGCGAGGTTACGTTTAGCGGCGTGATTGAGAGTACATTCTGGAAGGACATCATCTCCTGGGTCATTCCTGCGCTGATCTTTGGCGGCATCTGGTTC
>JBDTPK010000331.1:0-4109 GCA_039932735.1 Nitrospirota bacterium | reverse complement strand
GCACCGAGGACACTTGCCAGGCGTATCTGAGTCAGTTGTGGTGGCCCGAGGGGTTTCGCTGTCCGTGCTTCGGCCATGGCCAGGCCTGGCCCACGAGCCGGAAACTCTGGCAGTGCCGCGCCTGTGGCCATGACGTGTCGGTGACAGCGGGAACGGTCTTCCATCCCACGCAGCTGCCCCTGCGGGTGTGGTTCCAGGCGATCTGGTTGGTGACGAACCAGAAGAGCGGGTGAGCACCGTGGGATTCCAACCCACCCTGGGGTTGAGTCGCTACGAGACGGCCCGGGCAATCCTGCATAAGCTGCGGCGGGCTATGGTCCGCCCAGGTCGGGAGCCGTTGACGGAGGAAGTCGAGGTGGATGAAATCTTCGTCGGGGGCGTCGAGCCCGGCAAGGGCAAGCGGCACTTGGGCGAGACCAAGCGCTGGTCGCCATCGCGGCGGAAGTCAGGGTCTGGGCATGAGGCGGATCCGGCTCAAACGGATCCCGGACGCCTCGGGGGAGAGTCCGGTCGGCTTCGTGCAGAGCGCCGTGGCTCCTGGTGGGTGGTGAACCGGAGTGGCCAGACCGCTTCGGCCCTGTTGCCCCGTGTCCATCGAGTCGCCGCACTGTTGAAACGGTGGCTCTTGGGCATCCACCAAGGACGTGTGTCTCGCGAGCATCTCGATGACTACCTCAATGAGTTCACCTTCCGGTTCAACCGACGACGATCCCGTCACAGCGGGAAGCTTTTCTATCGCCTCGCACAGCACGCGGTGGCTCTTGGTCCCATTCCATACCGGAGCCTGGCGGTCTCCACGCTCCGTCACGCGCCTCTGGCACACCGGTCACTTGAGTAGATCGGATAAGCCTCTTGCACTATATCATTTTCTTCGCAGCCTCCTACCAAAGGCGTTGGACAGCCGTGTCAAGTTTCGGAAAGCAGGGTTCCAGTTCTGGCGTTGCCGCTCTCGTCACCACGAAGGCTGCCGGTACATGTTCCCAATGCCGCAGATCCGGTTGTAACGCGCCTTCGAGCACGGCTGGCGCGGTACGCATCAAGGCCATTCCCCCGATTACCGAGAGCTGGCAGAGCCCCCCTCTACCTTTGGCTGCCGCATCTAGCACGCAGCCTCCGACCATGACGCCGGCTCCTGCCGCCAACGGGACCAAGCTGTAGGTCAAACCGATCGGCAATCGGACCCATGCCTGTACGTTGAGAAGCGGGTGGTACCCATGGCTATGGCGAATGGCCACCTTCTCGAACCAACTTTGCGTGGATAGCCGCACCCCGGTGTCGGACTGACAAGCAGGAAGAAATTCCCCGTCCGCCTTCACGGAAAAATATCCGCTCGTGGATCCAAAGAATTGCAGGTCCCACGTGAGCTCAGGAAATCGGCGGATGCCATAGACATGCCACGGCTCACTAAAGCTCTGCCCGTTATCGATTCGAGCCACCTCCTGCGCGGCAAATTGCCTGACCGTGTCCTGCTGGCCTTTCCACATCAGGCCCAGGTCCCTCAGCCTGAGCCAATCAACACGCGCCTCATAGACCTCCCCTACACGCTCCCATAACACAGCGGATAACAACAAATTGACCGGGTCTTCGCCGTAATTGTACAGCGGTGAGAACAACTCATGATCCAGCTGCCTGAGCTCGACCTTCGCCTCCTCTGGTTTCTGCACGTTCGCATAGCTCGCCGCCAGTAAGAGGCTGAGATAACCCCGCTCATAACTTTCCATCACGTAATCGATGAAGGAACCTTCCGGAATGAAGACGTGGCTGGTTTCCTTCAGGAAGGAAAAGGTCTTGTGCCTGAACTCAGACCGGGCCTTGTCGCCATGAATAATCACGGTCTCATAGCACCGCTCTTCAAAGGCATCGGCCAATCGGTTGAGGGTCCCGATCCTGTCTGAGAAATTGATCTGCCGTTCGATCTCCGAACAGGGCTGCCCAGACAAGATCTTTCCGCCTCCTGCCTGACAGCCGACGAGGCTCATCAACAGACCCGCGACAAATATAATTACGCAGCGAGAGTCGTATTTGTTCACCACTCCTCACACTTCCGGCATATCAATGCTGAACACCTTATCAAGGCCGCGCGTCAGCTTGGGTACCTTTCGTTTAACTTTAGGGAGAAGACGGGAAGAGGCCTCAGCATTTATCGACGAACCGCAGCATAGATCTTTGCAATCTCGCCACTCGTCACCCTCCGCCATTGGCCGGGCTGGAGGTCGCCCAGCACAACCGGCCCGATCGCGACCCTCACCAGTCGCAACGTCGGATGTCCCACTGCGGCAGTCATGCGCCGGACCTGGCGATTCAGCCCCTCGCGCAACGTCATCTCCAACCAGGTAGTCGGCACATTTTTGCGGAAACGGATAGGCACGGGGCGATCAGGCAACTGTGGGGCGTCGCACAGCAACCGCACTTCAGCAGATCTGGTCTTCTTTCCGCTCAGAACGATACCCTTTCTCAACTGCTCCAAAGCCTCCTTGTTCGGGAGGCGTTCGACCTGCGCGAAATACACTTTCGGTAACGTATGCTGCGGGTCTGTGATGTGATGTGTCAGCCTACCGTCCGACGTCAGAAGCAGGAGCCCTTCACTATCCAAATCAAGACGGCCTGCTGCATAGACACCCGGCAGATCGATATAGTCCGTCAAGGTCTGCCGCCCGTCCGGATCGGTAAAACATGGCAACACGCCATAGGGCTTATTGAACGCGATCGTGCGAGGAATAGATTCACGGGCGGATAAGATGAATTCTCTCACATGGCCTATTTGAGGCATACAATCCTATCGCAGACAATCCCTGCGCCTACTCCGCCGAAGGAGTCACTTGGGCGACGAAGGCCTGGCGCTGTATGCTTTTCGGCGAAGAAGAGCCAGATCAGAACCCGAGTCTGAATCCTCCACCGCCACGAGATCCACCGCCGACTCCCATGCCGCCAAAGATCCCTATGAAAGGTCCCGGTTGCCGCCGGCGATAGGATTGAACCCGCCAGATATGCAGATGTTTCATCATCAGCGTGGGATAGCGATACTCGACATCGTCGAGGCGATCGGTCTTCGCCCCAGAGACCTCCCCGACAATCGTCACACGTGTTCCTTCGAGCATCGTGGCCGGATCAAGAAATTCCTGCTGCAATACAAGGAACCGTCCCTGTGATTGCTGGCGATCAAAGCTCGGTCTCTCTCCATCGTCAAGTGGAAGTTGCAAGAGTTCGATCTGCGTGCTGTCGTGCAGGCGTGTTGCTTTCAGCACCTCACCGCCAAACACAAGCACACGCCCCTTGTAGGACTCTGGTGAGGCCAATACATCTTGAAACGAAACCGTTCTATCGACAAGCGATTCCATCGACTCAGGAACGATTCGTTGAGATGAGCAGCCTACAAGGAGAATACATGCGACGAACCAGCCTGAGAAAATATATCGCCCATTCATACGCACACTCTACCGCATGCACCAACCCCACGGCGAGAGCCACCATGGCTCAGTAGGCTCTCGCCTACAGCACTTCCCAGTCTCCTCATTCCTCTGGCCCAACGGGCTGACGTGACATCAACACCTCAAAGCCTGCAGGGTAAACCCTAGAGTGAGTGCGGCGTCATTCCCCACCCCCCTTGCTGTACATCCAAGCAGGCAATGGTTGTTTTTCCAAACCCATGATAAATAAGCCGCTCTCTTCACGGGCGTTTCTGAATCATGGGCATTGACCTTGCTCTCTCCGCACTATTCCGGTCGCTTTCATTCGCGGGAGGAGACGATGAGACGAAACCTGATTGATCGTACCATGCCACTCCAGACTCTTACATTGGTCATGCTGTCTTCTGTGGCAATAGTGGGATGCGTGAGTACGAAAACCAATACACAAACCCTCATCGAACTTGAGACCGCAAGGAAAACATCCACCCAACTGAAACAGCAATTGATCCAGGAATCCGCTCAGCGCAAAGCCGCCGAGCGGCAAGCTGCCGAGTTGGCCAACGAACGTGAACCGCTCGAAGCGCGTTCACGCGCGTTACAATCCCGTCTAGACGTCCTGGCAGGCATTATTCATGACTGATGGTCAGGGGGGGCAGTGGCCGCCATGCTGGAGGATCCGACGACTCCGCTGCTCCTGTCGCG
>JBDTPK010000330.1:0-4111 GCA_039932735.1 Nitrospirota bacterium | reverse complement strand
AAAAAAACAATGGATGAGATGGAAGAGGGTAAGCAGAAGTTTTTGGAAGTGGTGAAGGGGACTGATGCCGCCGTGCTGGTTGTTATGCCTGTCACGCCTTCCAATAGTATGTTTCTAATTTCCCTGACGAAGGGGCCGAATCGAAAGTTTATTACGGTCTCAGAAGACGACCTCCTCGATCTGCCTAATGAAGCCGGCATCCTGGCGAAGGTGACGAAAACTGTTAAAGATGCCATTGGTGCATTGTGATCCATCCGTGCCATAAACCATTAGCCATAAGCCATCGACTCTTGTTATGAAAAATATCCTTCCCGGCATCTGGCAATGGTCCTGGTTCTCTGAGGAGAAGCAGCTCAATTTCAACGGGCTCTTTCTGACGGTTGGGGAACACAAGATTCTCATCGATCCTCCGCCGATGACAGGGGAGGCGAGTTCCGTGATTCTCCGCAACGGCCCTGTCGATTATATCATTGTGACGAATCGCGACCATGCGCGCGAAGCGTCGAAGTACCAAGGCGAATTCTGTTGTCAGTTGCACGTCCCTGAAGCGGATGCAGCGCAGATGGATCTCAAGCCGACCAAAACCTTCAAGGACGGCGAATTGCTTACGGGCGGGATCTGGGTGATTCAGTTGAAAGACCAGAAGTCTCCCGGTGAATCGGCCTTGTTCATTCAGCAGGGTAAAGGGGTTTTGATTGTCGGCGATGCGTTGATCGGAAAGCCTGCCGGTTCCGTCCGTATGCTCCCCGATGAAAAATACATCGATGCGACGAAAGCTCAAGAGGGATTACGTCGGCTCCTCAAGTACAATTTCGATAGTCTCTTGGTCGGTGACGGCGCCTCAATGCTCACCGGCGCCAAACAAGCGCTCGAACGATTGCTCCAGCCTTCATCATGAGGTTGCGCAACGGACTTTCAGAAGAACTCAATCGTCAGGGCAATGAGCATTTTTCACGTGGGCTCTACACCGATGCCTATACCTGCTATGCCAAGGCGTTGGAATGCGACCGGCTGACCGGGGATCAACGGGCGTTGGCCGCCACGCTGGGAAATCTCGGGAATATTTGTGCGGTCAGTGGACGTCGGGCATTGGCCCAGACCCACTATCAAGAGGTCTTGGAACTCCAGAAGATTCTTGGCGATGAAAAGGGGATTGGGACGACATTAGGAAATTTGGGGAACTTGAGAGCCGACGCGGGCGAATGGGATCGCGCCAAGGCCTATTATCTCGAAGCGTTGGATCTCATGTGCAAGACACAGGATGACGCGGGCAAAGCGGTGTTGTTTTCGGATCTTGGTTTGGTCGCACGCGAGACCAAAGAGTACGAGCAGGCGATTGGATACTATGAACAGTCGCTGGTCCTGATGCGCCGGTTGGGAAATGATGGCGGTGTGGCCGATGCCTGGCGCATGATAGGTCGAACGTTTTTGATGCAGCAGCGGTATGGCGACGCCATTGCCTGTTGTCAAACCAGCCAATCCATTGCCGAACGAGCGCGGGACGAGTTGCGGACAGGCGGTGCTCGGTATGTGCTGGTTCAATGTTATGAAGAGACTGGTAAACTGCGTGAAGCAGCAGATCTCCTTGAACTGGTGGTACACATGGATCGCAAATATCAGCTGCCGAAACTTGAAGAAAATATTCAACGGTTGGCGGTCTTGCACGCCGGTCTTTCTAGGCAGGATGGGGTACCGCCGCCGAGAAAGGCGTGCACATGAGCGACGATGCCTCTCCAGCCTGGGCCTCTCTCAGGGTCTCGCTGACCCCCACGTTTCCCCAATTGCAGGAATTCGAAGCCGGCGGTGCGCTGGTGATGGATCTTGGCTCTGATGGCTGGCTGTTGGAACTGACACCGGATGGACTGTTGCTCTGTCAGTATGGCATGGCGCTGGATGATGTCATGACCCTTCTATCGGATGGAACACCGGAGGATCTTGGCACCGATGAGATTGCGAAGCAGGCCAAGTATTACATCCAGCCGGAAGTCTCAAAGTACCGTGCGATTCTGTTGCAATCAGGGTTCTCTGAGCAGACCGAGATGAACGACGACTATGTGGCGGCTCGCTTCGAACGGAATGTGGACGTAACAAATCCTATCGCCGTGCAGGACTTGATGCGATGGTGTGTGCGGACAATTGGCGTAGCTCGGTGAGCAGACCGATCACCACGTTCGATGATTTTCGCGATGCGATCACGGGATATCGGTTACCCCGGGTGTTGATTGCCGCCATTGAACTGGACCTCTTCACCGCCATCGGGACGAATCCCTGGACCATTTCTGATCTGGCTCGTGAGATGAAGGTGAGTGAACGGGGGTTGGCCATTCTTTGCAGAAATCTCGCGATGGCAGGGATGCTGAAGAAACAGGGGGAGACCTATCGGAACAGCCCGTTGGGCGCCACTGCATTGAACGCCCGTCATTCGACCTATCGGGGGGACTATCTCCGACTGATCACGAGCCATTGGACTGATTGGGGGCGCCTGCTGGAATCGGTGAAGACGGGTTTGCGGCTCGATCACGATGAGCTGGAGGAGCCGGAGTATCGTCGTCGCTTCACCTGGGCGATGCATTATCGGACGCTCGAGATGGCGCCGAAGATTGCCGCCCAGATCAATCTGCGCGGCGCGCGAACGCTACTCGATCTTGGCGGAGGCCCCGGCACCTATGCCATGGCCTTTCTCGCGAAGACCCCCACGCTCCATGCCACAGTCTGCGACCGTCCCGCAGCGCTCGACGTGGCGAAGGAGATTGCGTCGACTCATAAGGCCGGTGCGCGACTTTCTTATCTACCGCTGGACTTGCTGACAGAAGCCATTCCAAGCACCTACGATGTCATCTGGTATTCGAATGTCCTCCACATCTACTCACCAAAAGATAATCAGGCGCTATTTCGGCGCGCGTTGATTTCATTGAATCCCGGAGGCCGCCTGTTGATTCAGGACGCTTTTCTCCACGACCGAGAAGGTCTGTTACCGGAAGAGGCGAGTCTCTTTGCCGTCTCGATGTTGTTGTTCACGGAGCGGGGCAATACCTATTCGTCAGCCGAGACGAGGGGCTGGTTGACGGAGGCCGGATTCGAACGGATCAAGGCCTTGAAGATGAAGAAGGGGACGGAGGACTGGGAGGACGGGATTCTGGAAGCGCGGTCCCCTGGAACGAATGCAAAAATGCGCGCCCGCCGAACAGGATCAGTAAAAAGTTCACGACCCCGCTCATCGCACTGAAGAAGAGCAGTGTGCCGATGTCGCGTTGTCCTCCCAGAATGCTCGCGACTGTGGCGAGGTCTAAGGCCAATCCCACCGTTCCATACATGACGCAAGCCATGGCAGTCCAGGTCCATCCAATCCGTACGAGGCCTGCGAGCGCGATAGGAAATGCAATCAGATAGAGCATCCATCCGACTCGGCCGGCCTCCGTCGCAGCCGGTATAAGCTGGGTGGTCGTGGCTCCGATGAGGCAGAGTCCCGCGAGCAGGCCGATCAGTGTCCAGGTGTGTCGCATGGACGGGATGATACCCTCTGTCTGCTGTGCACAGCAACAGATCTTGTTGGATGCCAATTGTCGGTGAGTGGGCGATCATGAGGAATTACCACGATTATGGAGCCATCCGACAAAGTATTCCAGTCCTGTCTTCTGGTCTATGACGGTCAATGCCGTCTCTGTGTCACCGCGAAGAAGGGCCTTGAGCGACTGGGGTCTCACGCGGATTCGACACCAGTACGGATGATTCCGTATCAGAGCGAAGAAGCCAAACAGGCTTTAGGAGAGAGCTATCGGCCAGGTCGTCCAAACGCCGCCTTCCTGGTCCGTCCTAACGGAGAGGTTGCCCGTGGGCTCGATGCTTTTTTGACCCTTCTGCCTGGCCTCAAGGGTGGACGAGTCCTCTCCGTTCTCTTGAGCTTTCCATTGATTAAACCCTTCGGCTATCTGTTGTACTGGTTTGTGGCCCGGTACCGGTACGCCGTCTTCGGCACAGTTCCGCTTGCCGGGGCTTCTGAGAACCTCAGTACGCCGAGTCAAACTACACTGCCCAAGTAGGCCGCCCAGGGCACACCTAGGAGCCTGTCCGAGTCATCCCGCATGTGTGACTGGACAGGTCCATGGCCATG
>JBDTPK010000329.1:0-4112 GCA_039932735.1 Nitrospirota bacterium | reverse complement strand
AAAGGGCAAGAGCGGAGAGGACCGGAAAGCCGGCGACCATAAGGGTGGTGGGAAGTCCAAGGATCGGGAGAACACAGTGACAAGGCCAAGCACGAAGATGGCGACAAGCAAGAGAAAAACTAACCAATAGGGTTACGCGAGCACCGTACGCTCGAAACAAGGCGGTCGGTCCTATGGGCCGGCCGCCTTCGTGTTTGTGGAGAGGCGAGGGAGATGGTGCGGAAACCATTTCGACGTCTTGATCTCCGAACCTCGAACTTCGGATCACGCCGCTCTCGTGTGGCCATTTCGCGCTTCACGAGATGCGGGTTAGGCGTCGATGGCGCTAAGACTCGATGTCGGGTGAGTAGGGTGGGTGGGCATTCCCGTTGATGGAAGGGTTGCGACAAGATTGGTCACTCGTTCACGGTCTCCCTGGCTGTACCGTAGAAATTCCACTCCGAAGTGGCCGTCTCTGCACCAGCGAATCACGGAGACTTCCACGGCCAAGGGGGTTGGTTCCTGCGTCACTGCAATTCGTAGTGCGAGATAGGTTCCCGCATTCAAGGCAATGCTGCTACGCATCCTACATCCTGCCGGTGAGAGATCGAGCAAGACTCCTTCTCCGGCGCCGATATCGCTCCGGATACTCGTGGAGTAGCAGACTGGCACTCGGTTGCGACAGCGTGGTTGCATGATCATAATCTCCATAGATGAGCCTACTTGTGTATAGCGGTCGAGGCAAGGAAAACGTGATTCTTGGACGACGGATGTGGCGATGAGACGCAGGTTGAGGGTGCGGGGATTATGCGGCGACCTTGGTCAGGAGTCTTTTCACTTCGACGTGGGCGAAGATGACGTCGGGTTCCCGCTGAAGGGCTTCGTAGTAACTCCGTTCGAAACCGTCTCCTTCCTCCGAAGGACGTGTAAGGGATCGGGCTTCTACCAGGAAGTGCTCCACCTCAACAAGCGAGAGCTCGGACGTGTCGTCCAAGAGTTCATCGATATGAACCACTAACTGAGATAAGGGGTGAAGCCAGGTAAACCACGGATCGTTCAACACCAAGTACAGCAGTTCGCTGGTTGACTCGACACGGCCATTGATGCGTTCGTAGGTCACTCGCTCAGCCAGTATGAGGGCCTTATGGAGACTCAAGAGGCTGCTTCGCACGGCGAGGATCTTCTCGCGGAGAGGGGTGGATGTCTTGGCCGAGTTCTTCTGTGATGCAGACGCCATAAAATAACTGTAGCAGTTTATTGTAAAATGGTGACCCCTCACCCGTGATTCGGTTTGGAGGTCGATCTCCACCGCTGTGTCGATATCGGCATATTGAATCCTGTACTAAAGCACGCTGTCGATAACAGTTGTTTCTTTGGTTTCGATGCCTAAAAAACGAGAAGGGACAAGTATCTGATGATCTGTCGATCTCGTGAACTTCGAACAATCAACCCATCATCAGATTAACAGATTCAACCCGTTATGAGTCATGCAGGTCAGTGTGTCAATCGAGAGGCGAACTGGGCAAAGAGCTGCCCTGTGAGGTAGGGGGTGTTGTCTGAGTCGCGCACATGCTTGCGGCGAAGATAGTCGTTGAGGATCCGACCGTCGGCGGCTTTGTGAATGTGAGGTTGGCGGAGGTTCATGCGGTAGCGCTCGACGTTGCTGGCGACGCGACTGATGAAGACGACGGTACCATCCGGTTCCTGCCGCTCGACGATTCCGACGTGTGTCAGCGAGTCGTTTGCCTTGCCGTCTCCGTTATAGTCCCAGGTATTATTGAAGAAGACGAGATCGCCGGGGCGGGCGATCGGTCCCTGGTGGAACGTGCCCTGTTGCCGTATGTGGGTATGGATGAGGCGGACGCCATTGGCGTGTGGGTCGTTGGGGCTGCCTTGATAGAGATCGATCCCGTGTTTGAGATAAATGGCGCGGGTAACTCCCGCGCAGTCATAGGCGATGCGCCGGCCGTTGCTCTCAATCGTTTTCGCACCGACGAGGGTGGCCGCTGTCCGCACTATTGCGCTCCGGCTGAGCGCCAGCTCAGCGGATCGACAGCAGGGGCGTGCCTTCGGGGCCAATGCGCGAGGGCGTTCGGTCGGTTGTATGGTACAGCCCACGAGCGTTACGCTCGCGATAGTCGTGATGATGAAGAGGAGTCGCATTGACCTCACCGTACGTTGACGAACCGGCTTTGCGCCATCTCCCGGAGCTGGTCGATGTCTTCACGCCGGGTGACAGAGAGTGGCATAGTACTAGTCAATTCTTCAATTAACAGATCGGTCGTCAGTGGCGCTTTCTGATGGAGGGCACGATACAGTCCTGCGACCACAGCCTGTTCGATTTCCGAGCCGCTGAATCCATCGCTGGCGCTGACGATCTTGCCCGAATCGAATTTCGTACTGTCCTGTTTGCGGAGGCCGAGGTGTATCTTCCAGATGATGTTTCGTTCGCCGTCGTCCGGCAGGTCCACGAAGAAGATTTCGTCGAATCGGCCTTTGCGAAGGAGTTCGGGGGGGAGCAACGAAAGATTGTTGGCGGTGGCCACAACGAAGACCTCGTGCTTCTTCTCCTGAAGCCATGTGAGAAATGCGCCGAATAGCCGGCGACTCAAACCGGCATCAGCCTCGCCGCTTCCGCCTCCTGCGGCCATCGCCTTTTCGATTTCATCAATCCAGAGGACAATGGGAGAAAGCGACTCAGCCATCTCGATCGCCTTGCGAAAGTTCTTTTCCGACTCACCGACGAATTTATCGAACAACCGTCCTGCATCAAGCTTGAGGAGGGGGAGTTGCCATTCCCGCGCGATGGCCTTGGCGGCTAGCGATTTACCGCAGCCTGGTACGCCCACCAGCATGATTCCCCTGGGAGGCGTGAGATTGATCGCCTTGGCTTCTGCGGAAAAGCCGACCTTCGCTCGTTCCAGCCAGGATTTCAGGTTCGCGAATCCGCCTAATTCGAATCGGTTGTCTTCAAGCGGATAGTATTCAAGGAGGCCGCCGTCTTTGATGGCTTGCACTTTACGCTTCAGAATCGTTTGCACATCGTCGGCGGAGAGGGTGCCGTCTTCGACGACGCATTGTGTGATGACCTGCCGGGCCTGATGGAGCGTCAATCCTTGCAAAGCGCGAAGAATGGCATCGCGCTCATTGGCCGAAGGGCTCTTGTTTGCCGCGTTGGAGTCGCTGATGGAGCTGAGGATGCTTTGCACGACGGTAGTTGATCGTGGGCGACGAGCGGAAGTTCTGGGAGCAAGCGATTCTAAGACGCTCTGAAGCATGGTTTGAAGTTCGCTCCGATCCGGCAGTTGCAGATCGAGTCGGACCACGATTCTTTCAATATCTGGCGGCAAGGTAATTGGATGGCCGGTGAGCAGACAGGTGGAGCGCGATCGATCGTAAATAGCCGCGACTTCTCGGAGTTGGCGGGCGACTGCTGCATCCTGTAAGTGTGGCACGAGGTCTTTAAGCCAGAAGATCGCCTCGACTGTGAGGCCTTGGAGGTGTTGGAGGACAGCCAGAGGTGTGGCGGTCATTCTACTCAGTGTTGGAAGGTCGTCGGCGCGGGTGAGTCCTCTGGTCACGGACCATTCGAAGAGCGGCATGCGCTCCTGGGCGGCAACGGATTGCAACAACGCCAGTACCCGCTCCTCTTCCACTGTCTCGATGACGATCAGTGGATGGCACGAGCGAATGAGGGTACGGAGATCGTGCACACTGGTTGACAGAGCCATAGGAGAGAAATGTTAACACGAGGCTCGCGTTCCACCAAGGAAAGTGAGCTTTATTGCGGGCGTTTGCTTCGCAGCCTTTCAGGGCTCCACGGGTCGATGGCAGCGATCACGTTAGCAGGCCTTAGCAGACTACGGGAATAACTCAGTTTATGCGCAAGTCGCCGATGAGTCTTTCAATCGCCGGTATCAACATGGTTTCAGGGAGCTCAAACAGTCCAGGTTTCTCACCCGCTCAACCTTGGCGCGCCAAGACGCGCCTTACCCAAGCAAGCCCGCAGGCGAGGGACCCCTTATTACCTTTAAAGGGGTAGCTGGGATGATCCCCATTGCGCTCGGTAAGCGAATCCTTTCAAATTCTCTTCATCTCTCTTTAAAGGGAATGCCCGAGGCTGCCCTTTACTG
>JBDTPK010000328.1:0-4130 GCA_039932735.1 Nitrospirota bacterium | reverse complement strand
CCTTTTTCAGTGAAGACCTGAACCGCTATCCTGCCTCGGCCTTCGTGACCGACTCACTGGGTCTCGCACCGCCGGGAACCGGATTCCATACTCACATTGTCGGAAGCACCCCGCTCCCTTCAGCCTCGTTCCGTCTTCGTCCGAATGGCCCCATCGTCGCAGTGCCGGCCACCTTAGTGAAATTGTCCATCAGTTACCAGGATCCTCTGACTGCTCCGGTGACTTACGCCCCCGGTTCGGTCAAGTGGACGACGACCATTAAACGGACCCGACGTGCTCTGAAAGAAATCACCATTCAATGGGTTGTGCTCTCTGGGCTGAAGAAACACGGATTCGCGGGCGACCAAGCGGTCGTGAATCTCCCCGTCACCAGCGGTGCCATCTTCGGCAGCGGCGCGCAGGAACAGATTCCCTTTGTCACGGAAACCAGTCGGGCTCTCCCTGACTCGCTGGTCTGGTGGGGGCCGACGGACGCCCCTGGCCTGCTGACCGCCGGGGCAGCTCGTGCGGCAAGCTTCCCGGAACTGCGCGACCGTGTCGCCATGTTGAACCGTATACTCATTATCGACCCCAATCAGGCCGAGGCGCTCATGGTGCTGAGCCGACACCTCTATGCCATCGTCCTGCGCGAGGCCGTTCCGTTCCACAAACTCAACGTGAGAGATCCGGCGCTTACCTTGGTCGTAAACGAGCATTTTTGGAACATCTACGCTCAATCAGTCCGCATGGACCTGTCGCTGGGGATGGAGATGGGCGGGTTCGACACACCAACAACCGCCGATTACCTCTACCGCATGCTCTCAGCCATGCAAACTCTAGCCGTTGTACGGCCGGAACAGCTCGACAACCGATTCCGGTTAGGCGTAGCCCTGCGCTGGAACAACGATCAAGACCTCTCGATCGAGACCCACCAATCTCTGGTCAAAGCCATTTCGCCTGAACGAAAAGCAGGCAGATCCGAAGCCTTGATTCAGCTGGCTTGGTCCCGCATCAACAAAGTGGCCTGGAACCGCATCCTCGACGACACAGATATTCGAACTGCCTATCAAGATGCCGACGACGCGCTCAGGCTCGCCGATCTGCCGCTCGATAAATTCATGGCCGAATACACCAAGGCCTACAGCTTGCTGTTCACTCCTGACCGGGACAATCGCGACATCTTGGAACGACTGACAGAAGCCAAACGATGGTTTGATGAAATTCCCGGGCAAACGCCGGACATCTGGAACTTCTTCATCGGGGCAGAATCGTTGAAGGCGGTCCTAGATGCAGACCCCATCTTCCAACCAATCTTGGCCCAAGCGGATACCACGAAGGGGTGACAGCCCTGTTCAGGCTCAACGCAAACCCGTCCGATCTGCGCTTCCCACCCGTTGACTTGGCATCGCCGGAAGGACTGCTCGCCGTCGGCGGTGACCTGCGCCCCGAGCGATTGCTCGAAGCCTACCGCCATGGGATCTTTCCGTGGTACGACGATGACCAGCCGATCTTGTGGTGGTCGCTCGATCCCAGGACCGTCCTCTTCCCCCCCAAGCTTCACATCTCGCGCAGCCTGAAACGAAGCCTTCGTCCTGGCATTTTCAACGTTACATTCGATACCTGCTTTCCCGAAGTGATGCGGCATTGCGCAGAGCCAAGGTCGCAATATCCAGACGGCGGCACTTGGATCACGGCGGAGATGCTAGAAGCCTACACAGGCTTACACGAACTTGGGTACGCGCATTCCGTTGAAACCTGGAAGGAAGGGCAATTGGTGGGCGGCCTCTACGGCGTGGCGCTCGGCGGCGTCTTTTTCGCAGAGTCGATGTTCACCCGTGTGCCTGACGCCTCAAAGGTTGGGTTGGTATTTCTTGGACGTCAGTTGCATGTCTGGGGATTCCACATCATTGACTGCCAGCAAGCCTCACCCCATGTGATGGCGTTCGGCGCAGAGGAGATTTCACGCCGGGAATTTCTTGATCACCTCAATGCGGCGCTAACACATCCAGGGCGATGCGGACACTGGCAATTCGACATTCCATGATATAAGTCATGAGCCGGGAACTCAGTAAAAATCGTGCCTCCGCGAGCAGGGCACTATACTGGTGGGGCAAGGTACGACTCAGGCGAGCGCTACAGCAACGTCGCAGTTTTCATGTTGAGTGCCAGTTCAGCAGTGCTCATCTTTCGCCTTGACGCTCTCCGCGCTCCGCACCATACTGCGCCACCATGCGCGCCCTAGTCGTCATAATTCTCCTGGCTACACTCGTTCTCCCCTCTGGGCAGGCACATGCTTCCCCTCCAAGCGACACTTCGACAGCAGACCTTCAAACACAGGCAACCCAGGGTGTAGCAGAAGCGCAGACCAACCTCGGGTTGCTATATTACTACGCGCGTGGTGTGCCGAGGGATTACACGAAGGCGCGTGAATGGTTCGAGAAAGCCGCTGCTCAAGGAGACGCAGACGCGCAATATAACCTAGGGGTGCTGTATGACTTCGAGAAAGGCGTCCCTCAGGATTTTGCGACGGCGAGGCACTGGTATGAGCAAGCCGCGACGCAGGGGCACGCGGGTGCGCAGAACAACCTTGGAGGGCTCTATGAATTCGGACATGGCGTGAAGCAGGACTCTGTGCGTGCATTCATGTGGTACAACGTCGCAGCATCCCTCTCGACGAATGACCCGCAGAAAGACGTAGCGGCAGAAAATCGAAATGAGATCGCAGGTGGCATGAATTCCGCACAGATTTCAGAAGCCAAACGGCTGACGAGTCAATGTCAGACACGGCAATTCAAGGGCTGCTGAGCCGAATACCGTTTTTTCTTTACCGCACACCCGAGCCTCACTCGTAGTAGACACGCAGACACTTCCAGCAATCTCCCGTAGCGACCAGACCATTCCTCCAATGTGCCGCGGAGACAATCCAAGTTTCATTTGACCGTCACCATAAACAGGAGGACACTCAAGATGTCCCGATGATGATCCCTCAGGAAACATTCTCGAATGACACGACTAATTCTGATTTTGCTCTTGGCAGTGAGTTGTGGACCTGCGTACGCGGAGTGGGTCGAGGTGAGTGTTAACAAGAACGCAGGAGTCATTGCATATGCTGACCCAGACACCATTCGTCGCAAAGGCGATCTGGTGAAGATGTGGTCTTTATTCGACTTACACGCGACTCAAACCGCGGGGGGCAATTCGCACTCATCTGTCAAGGCGCTGCAAAAATATGACTGTGCAGAAGAACGTAGTCGGGCGCTTGCTCATAGGAAGTTCTCCGGCAATATGGGACACGGCAAGGTGGTGTACAGCAACTTAAACGAAGGCAAGTGGGCGCCAGTTGCACCTATGAGTGTTGGTCAAGAACTATGGAAAGTTGCTTGTGGCAAGAAGTGATCGCGCAGTGTCTCCCTAGATCGTGACGTTCCTTCACCTCCGGGTTCCCGCAACCCTGATAACCGCTACTAGCTTTCTGTCGTGCCACACCCACAGTAGACATGCAGGCATTCTTCGCAATCATCCGTAGCGACGAGCCCATGCCTCCCTCAAGGTGCCGCGAAGCTCCTCCAAATTTAATTTGAACTCGCTCCTCTAATAGGTGCACACTCCAAAAGCTTTAACGATCTCTTACAGGGGCATTCTCAATGACACGACTCGTACTTTCTGTAGGTGCTGCACTCCTGCTGACTGGTGGGACGGTATGGGCGGGTCCACTCGAAGATGCTACTGCTGCCAATAAACGCGGTGACTATGCGACTGCGTTGAAAACGTTTCAATCGCTTGCAGCCCAAGGGAATGTGGAGGCGCAGAACAATCTCGGAGAACTGTATGCCAGAGGTCAGGGGGTGCAGCAGGATTATTCGCAAGCGCGGCAGTGGTACGAGAAAGCCGCGGCACAGGGTCACCCGCTTGCGCAGAACAACCTCGCGGAACTGCATTACGCGGGACTGGGCGGGTCCCAGGACGATGTGCGGGCATATATGTGGGTGAGCCTCGCAGCAGCACACATGACGGGTGTCGAGCAGAAACAAGCGGAAGAAAATCGAGACGATGTCGCACGGCACATGACTCCCGAGCAGATTGCAGAAGCCAAGCGGCTCACGCAACAGTGTCTGGCACAGAAGTTCAAGGGCTGCTAAGTCGGATCTACC
>JBDTPK010000327.1:0-4138 GCA_039932735.1 Nitrospirota bacterium | reverse complement strand
GCCGGGCCGGCGTCCTGTTGTTTCTCAACCGGAAGGGCTATGCCGGCGCCCTCGTGTGTCGCGACTGCGGCCAGGTTCCTCGCTGCCCTGCCTGTCGTGTGGCATTGATGTACTCTCGGCAGACTAGTCGTCTGCTCTGTTCCTACTGCGGAGGCGGGGCACCCCTTCCAGAAACCTGCACCTCCTGTTCCGGCCCTCGGATGCAGTTCATCGGGGAGGGTACAGAGCGCGTGGAAGAGGAGGCGAAGCTACGGTTTCCTCATGCAACAGTCATTCGGCTCGATGGAGATACCATGCGGCGACCGACACAGGCCGAAGCCCTCTGGCGGAAAGTCGAGCAAGGGGAGTGGGATATCATCGTCGGGACACAGCTGCTGTTACGTCGAGGGCCTCTCCCGACGATGGGCCTCGTTGGAATTGTGCAGGCAGACGCAGGGCTCAGCGTGCCGAATTTCCGATCCGCCGAACGTACCTATCATATGCTTCTCGACGCGATCAGTCTCGCCGATCCCGCAGGGGCCGGCGGTCAGGTTATCGTGCAAACCTATCTGTCGTCCCATCATGCCATTCGGGCTGTGGCTCAGAACAACGAATCCGTCTTTATATCGGAGGAGCTGTCACATCGAACGGCATTGGGCTATCCGCCCGTGGTCCGTCTGATTGCCCTCCTTGTATCGGGGACCAACGAGAAGATGGTTCAAGATGCTGCTACAGCATGGGTGGTTCGGCTCACCGCCTGCGCTTCTTCACCAGCCATGACCGGGCAGATGTCCACTGTAACGACCCCTTCGACAGTTCAATCGATTGATCGGCCCGACCGACTCACGGTTCTGGGGCCAGTTCCCTCTCCAGTGCCGAAACTCCGGGGGCGGTATCGGTGGCACATTCTTGTGAAATCAACTGAACGAGAAGTGGGACTCGACGTAGTGCGGATCACGGTCAAGGATATGGAGCGAATATATCAGCGACGGGCCATCAAGTTTGATATTGACGTCGATCCGATCGAGATGTGGTAGGTGTTACCTGTCTCTGCGTGAGCGCCCTGATTGCGGCGTCGGTGGATGGCTCTCGATAGTATCGGTTGGGGAGGCGTCAATGGGCTGACGGGCTCGTTTGAAAAACCCATAGGAAAACGTAATCCAAAAGACCGCCGAAACGAGTCCCATCAGAGCAGCTGAGAGCATCGTCCCCAATTGTTCGTCGGTCGGCTCTATCGTGATCGAACGGACCTGAACCATTGTGACGATGGGCCAGACAAGACTCTCCAGGCCAAGCAACAGGGTCGCCCAAGCCCAGACCAATCCAACCGTCCTCCCCTGCCAGATCAGAAATCCTGTGACGACTCCAGCAATGAGAAAGACTCCCCAAGCTGGAAGCGAGTCCCACGCCAGCCACGCACCTACTGCGACGACAAGACTGCCAAGCAAGGCATTGAGTTGGGGGCTCCACCATGTGGTGACCATACTACGAGTTACTCTCCGTGGACGATGCGCGGGCTAGTGTGAGTTTCAATGGTGTGTTTGTCAAAGGAAGTATCTGTCTCTGGCCTGCCAGATGAACGCTCATCTCGCAGCGAATCCGCGATTAGAGCAGAAACACGCATGAATCATGCGGGCTAGAGACCGTGGCGGTAGAGTCCAAGATTGATCCCTGCCACCATCCCATCTTGCCTCACAGTCCGGTAACGTTCGCACCGACATGGCCTCCTATGACGTTCCCTTCAGGGGTGACTCTACCTACTGATCGCCTTGGCTGCTGCCTCGTCCAACCGCCCGAAAGAGCTGGGCACGTTCCTCTCCGGTGAGCAGTTTCCACTTTCCTGGGGCCAACCCATCAAGTGTCACATGCATGATCCGAACACGATGCAAGGTGAGTACCCGATACCCCAAGACTTGGCACATGCGCCTGATCTGTCGATTCCGCCCCTCGGTGAGGATAATGCGAAACAGGGCTGGACCGAGTCGTTCAACCCGACAAGGTTTGCTCAAACGGTCGAGAATGACAACCCCTTGAGCCATGTGGTCAATGAACGTGTGATCGAATGGATGATCGACGGACACCTCGTATTCCCGCTCATGCCCATGCTCAGTTCGCAGAATCTCGTTCACAATGTCCCCGTCGTTCGTGAGAAGGGTGAGACCGGAAGAGTCCTTGTCGAGTCGGCCGATTGGAAAGATCCGCTCCGGATGGCCGATCTCCGCAATGATATTACGCGGCACATGCGACTCACTGGTCGTCGTCACACCCACTGGTTTGTAATACTTGATATAGAGTGGGGCTGTTCCCCAGGGAATCACCTGTCCATCCCGCGCGATGACGTCGTCAGGACCGACCTGATCTCCCAAGCAGGCCGTCCGCTGATTGATGGTCACGCGACCGGATTCGATCAGACGATCGGCCTCCCGTCGGGAACAGATGCCGTGCTGTGTGAAAAATTTGTTGATGCGAAGAGTATCGGTCACAGGGTGGCAACCCGTGTTAGTGAACGCGACGGCCCACTTTGATCCGCCCCAGCATGCGGTAGATCAATCGGGCGATGCAAAACTGGGGCGCGACAAACCCTTCGATTGGAGCGATCTCGCTGATATCCATCCCAAGGATACCGGGTCCATCGGCCAGAGCTGTGACGAGATTCAATGTGTCGTACCACCCCAACCCGCCAGGTTCGGGGGTGCCGAGCGCAGGGACTAACGACGCGTCAAGCCCATCACAATCGAACGTCAGATAGACCGGGCCGCGGCAGGCCTTCACCACTTCAGGAACCCAGCGGGAGGCCTTGCCTTCGTAGGGGCCGGACGGGTCAAGAATGTCGGCGGCAAAGAACGTGGCAATTCGGTCGGTGTTCTTGATTCGATCGATCTCCTCAGGTGAAATGGAGCGAATGCCCACTTGGACTAGCGGCAACCCATCGTCAACCACACGGGCCATGACACTGGCGTGGCTATAGGGGTTCCCTTGATAGGCTTTGCGCAAGTCGCCATGCGCGTCGATCTGCACCACACACAGATCGGGGTAGCGACGGGCATGGGCTCGAATGGCCCCAAGCGCTCCGGTATGTTCACCAGTCAAGGTGACGACGAACCGCCCGGTGCCGACATGGGGAGTGACAAACGCGTCGATCGCATCCACCGCCTGCCGATCAACTTTTCCGTCAAGATCGAGGAAGCGAATGGTGGCCACTCCGCCCCACTCTCGGTAGGGCTCACATTGGAGTGTTTCGTCGTATAACTCGACTTGCTGGGACGCCTCAATGATGGCTGAAGGACCTCGATCGGATCCCCGCACATAACTCGATGTATGTTCGTAGGGTGCGGGCAGGATGTAGACACCCGCCTGATCGGGATGGCACCAGGGCTCATCGAGACCGAGAAAGTTCTGGTCGATGCCCTCCCAATCGGCGGGAAGTGTCATGGGCGTATACTCATGCAGTTGGGCTACCGACGCCGCTTCGGAACATTTTCCTCTGGGATGAACACGGCCAATGCGATCACCGTCGTCCAGCGATTGGGCTTTCCAATAGCGGACTGGGTGATGTTTTGGGTCCGCACGATCTTGCCGGCCATTTTGAAGACTTGCTCTCGCTCTTTCCACGCGATGTCCGGATCAAACTCGACACCGAGCGTCGTTGCCAACATCTGCGCCGCCAGGTCTTCCGTATACTCCCCCGTCTCTTCATCGGTTTCGCCATGCGCATGGTGTTCGGATAGATACCCATAGGTTCGACGATCGGTTGGGACCGCCAACCCAATCGACGCTGAGATCAGTCGGTTCCGTTCATTCGTTTCCGACCGCGCCATCACACAGAACGTAATTTCACCGGGGCTCAATAATTTCTCGCCGCGCGCACGCGGGAGAATTTTGCAATTCGGTGGAAGAATCGACGACACGGTGACAAGATTTAAATAGGCGACGCCAGCACTCCGTAAGGCCTCCTCGAAGGAGGCCAGTTTTTCTTTGTGGACTCCAACGCCTCGCGTCAGAAATATATGCGTAGGTACCATCGTTTTCTCCTTAGTTGGTCCAAGCAATCGGGTGACAGGCGCTTCGTTCGCTGAAAGGCATTCCCACCCTACTACCTCATACGAAGCACTGGATCGCTGTTGTACCAAGATCGGTGCCGCTTCGCAATATCCTACGA